>JBMTIF010000130.1:0-6594 GCA_049437045.1 Alphaproteobacteria bacterium
GAGGCGACCCACTCTGAAACCGGCATCGGGCGCTCCGCTCGGCGCCGGTTTTTTTATGTTGGCGTCACTGTCGCTCAGGCAAAGCGGGAGAGGACGGGGAACTCTGCGCGGTGTGACCAGAGTACAAAGGCGCTCAACAGCCCCAGAACAACCGCAGGCGCAGCGCTGGCCGCGCCCAGAACAACCAAATGAGCCAGCACCGCGCCGACCATTGTCGCCCCCAGCAAGGCCGCGCCCCATGCCTGTCGGCGAGGTACCCACAGCAGGACAGCACCGCCGACTTCGATCACGCCTGTCAGATAGCGGAACCATTGCCCCACTCCAACGGCGTCAAAGGTTTCCACCATCATAGGCGCGCCAATGAGTTTGGCCGCCCCAGCGGCGACAAAGGCGAAGGTGAGGAGGGCTTTTACGATAATTACCGCAATACGCATGCGTTCAGTCCAGTTCTTCTAGCATTCAGATGGACAATAGATGACATGCGCGAAAATGCGCTTAAACAGGCCAAATCGCGCAAACAGTGCGCGAATTTGCAGCATGTAGTCCCGAGCGGTTCATAGACAAAAAAAGGCCGATACCAGCAATTCTGGCATCGGCCTTTTTAAACAGCATTGTTGCAAGCTATGGCGCTAGTGCGCGCGGGCAGCGCCGGCTTCGGGCAACAGGCCTCGCGGGGAGAACCTGAGTGCCAGCAGCAGCACCATACCCATGAGCAGATATCGGAAGTGCGGTGCAGCGTCCTTGAGCCAGTCAACCCCGTGCTGAACCTTCAGCGATGTTTCGCCAAAGCTGAGGAGCACGACGTCGAGATAAGGCTTCAGGGCTTTTTCCATGTTCACCGACATCCACTGAGCAGCAACCTCGGCTTCAATCCAGAAGAACCAGATGACGAAGCCGCCGAGAACGGCACCAAGGTTGTTACCGGAGCCGCCAACAATCACCATCACCCAGATCAGAAAGGTGTAGCGCAAAGGCTGGTAGGCAGTCGGCGTGAACTGGCCATCCAGCGTGGTCAGCATCGCGCCGGAAACGCCGAGGATGGCGGCACCAACGATGAAGACTTCGCGGTGGCGCTTGACCACGTTCTTGCCCATCGCAGAGGCGGCGACATCATTATCGCGGATCGCCCGCATCATCCGTCCCCACGGGGAATTCAGCGCGCGAATGGCGAGGAACAGGACAATCGCCAGAACGGTCGCGAACAGGAAGGTGAAGCACAGCTTGACGAAAATCGAAGAGGCTTGGATCACGGCGACCTTGAAGTCGGCGTCAGTCGGGTCCAGCCCCGTGAGGCTGCTCACGAAGTTTTGGAACCATTCAGCCTGTTGCAGGTTGGTTTCCCGCGGTACGGGAGCACGCTTCAGACTGGTGATGTTTTTCACGCCACGGGTGAGCCATTCTTCGTTCTTGGCGACGGCAACCACGATCTCGGAAATACCAAGCGTCGCGATGGCGAGGTAGTCGGCCCGCAGACCCAAAGCAATTCGGCCAATGACCCAGGCAACGCCCATACAGACGATAGCGGCGATGACCCAGCTGACCAGAATGTTGAGGCCCAGGCCGCCAAGGTTACCAGCCGCGGCCGCTGCAATGCTCTCTACGGCTGTCACGCCGCCTTCGAACACGGGACGAATAACAAAGTAGCCGGCGACCAGGAGGGCGGCCGTGCCCCAGTTCTTGATCCAGCGCGCACTGACAAAGCGACGCAAGGCGTAGATGAGGCCGATAAAGACGATGACCAGCAGACCGGCAGCGGCGATTCTGGCCCCGCCAGCTTCCCAGCCGACCATGACGGGCGGTTCTGAGATCAATACGGCGACCATGCCGCCCACGGCGACAAAGGCCATGACCCCGGCGTTAAACAAACCGGCGTATCCCCACTGCATGTTCAGACCAACCGACATCACGGCGCTGATCAGACACAGGTTGAGGATCACCAGCATCACGGACCATCCCTGACCAAAGCCAACAGCGAGCAGCGCGATGGCCATAGCGGAGAAAAGGAGAATTGGGCGAAGCGACTGGCTCATGCTCGGATCACCTTTCCGCTAAACAGTCCCGTCGGTTTTATCAGCAAGACGGCGACAAGGATGATGAAGGATACCGCGAATTTGTAGTCCACGGTCAGCAGCTGCATGAGGCCAGAAGGTTCGAGGTTCTCCGGCATCACGTACTTGAGGAACTTCTTGTAAGGGTAGGTCACCATGACCTCGGAGAAGGCCACAACAAAGCCCCCTGCGATGGCACCCAGTGGGTTGCCGACACCGCCAAGAATGGCCGCCGCAAAAATCGGCAGCAGCAGTTGGAAGTAGGTGAAAGGCTTGAACGACTTATCGAGACCGAACAGGACACCCGCCAGTGTGGCAAGCGCTGCGGTGATAATCCACGTTACCATGACCACGCGTTCTGGGTTGATACCGGACAGCAGTGCAAGGTCTTCGTTGTCCGAGTACGCGCGCATGGCCTTGCCCATCCGCGTGCGCTGCAGGAACCAGAACAGGGCTGCCACGGCGATACCCGCGACGACGATGGTCAGGCCTTCGGTGGTTTTGAGCTTCAGACCTTCGTTCAGGCCGGACCATTCCTTGAAGTCGCGGGCCTTCATGATGAACTTTTGCCCATCGGTGAAGCGCTGCTCATTGGTACCAATCAGGAAGCGCACAACAGAGTTGGTCACGAACATCACACCGACCGAAGCGATGGTCAGGATAACCGGCGCGGAGCGTTTGACCCGGTAGTGGCGGTAAACGACGCGGTCCATGCTCACGACATAAAGCGCTGTGACTGCGATACCAAAAGGCAAGGCCAGTAGCGCTGTTGGCAGGACACCAAGGCTAAGGCCAAGGCCCTGGAACAGCCACGTGAAGAAAATGGTGAACATGGTCCCAAAGGCCATTGTGTCACCGTGGGCAAAGTTGCCGAAACGAAGAATGCCATACACCAGCGTAACGCCCAGAGCCCCAAGCGCGAGCTGCGCGCCATAGGAGGTGGCCGGGATAATTACGAAGTTGAGCATCAATACGATAGCGTTCAGAAGATCGGTCATGCCTTAACCCCCCAGGAACGATTTACGGACTTCGGGGTCAGCAAGCAGCGCTGCACCGGTATCCGTGTATTTGTTTTCGCCCTGTACGAGGACGTAACCGCGGTCGGCAATTTCCAGCGCTTGGCGCGCGTTCTGCTCGACCATGAGAACCGCGATCCCCGTCTCGCGGACTTCGAGGATCCGGTCAAACAGTTCGTCCATCACGATAGGCGAGACGCCTGCAGTCGGTTCATCAAGCATCAGCACGCTGGGTTTGGTCATCAGCGCGCGGCCCACGGCCACCTGCTGACGCTGACCGCCCGAAAGCTCACCGGCCATCTGACGCCGCTTCTCACCCAGGATTGGGAACAGTGAGAAAATCTGCTCCATGGTTTCTGAGATGTCATCCCGGCGCAGGTAAGCCCCCATTTCGAGGTTTTCCTGCACGGTCATGCCGGCAAAGACGTTGTTTGTCTGCGGGACAAAGGCCATGCCTTCAGACACGCGATCCTGCGGGCTGAGCTTGGTAATGTCTTTGCCGTCGAGCCGTACTGCCCCCTCACGGACAGTGAGCATCCCCAGCAGTGCTTTCATCGCTGTGGACTTGCCGGCTCCGTTCGGGCCAACGATGACGGCAATTTCGCCTTTTTCTACGCCAACGGTACAGCCGTGCAGAATGTCTGCACCGCCGTAGCCGCCAAAGATGTTTTCGCCAATCAGAAAGCTCATGTCTGGGCCTCCGCGCGTTGCTGCTGGGGCGTTTTGTGCTTCAGGCCCGTGCCAAGGTAGGCTTCGATCACGCGCTCGTCGGACTTCACTTCATCCGCCTTGCCCTCAGCCAGAACAGCGCCCTCTGCCATCACGATGACCGGGTCACAGAGGCGGGAGATAAAGTCGATGTCGTGCTCGATCATGCAGAAGGTGTAGCCGCGCTCCTTATTGAGACGAATGATCGCGTCACCAATGTCTTTAAGCAGCGTCCGGTTTACACCGGCGCCAACTTCATCCAGCAGGACGACCTTCGCGTCGACCATCATGGTGCGGCCCAACTCCAACAGCTTTTTCTGACCACCGGAAAGGTTACCGGCCAGCTCATCTGCGACTTGAGAGAGGTTGAGGAACTCGATTACATCCTTGGCGCGCGCGAGGATTTCTTCTTCCTGTTTGCGGATTTTGCTGCGCTGGAACCAGGCCGAAACCAGACTTTCGCCCGCCTGATGGTCTGGGACCATCATCAGGTTGTCTGTCACCGTCAGCGTCGAGAATTCGTGCGCAAGCTGGAAGGTGCGCATCAACCCCTTCTGGTACAGCTCGTGCGGCTGAAGCCCGGTGATGTCCTCACCGTCCAGCGTAATCTTGCCTTCAGTAGGTGTGAGAGCGCCAGCAATACAGTTAAATAGCGTTGTCTTGCCCGCGCCGTTTGGCCCGATCAATCCTGTTATCGATCCCTTGGCAATCGTGAGTGTGGCGTGGTCAACCGCCTTTACACCCCCGAAGTGCTTAGAGACATTCTCCACCTCGATCATGAATAACCTGTAAGTTTTCCTAATTTGGAGCCGTGCTTAGCACAGGGATACCCACGTAAGGCAAGGATAACGACCGAGAATCCTCATATGTCGCCGGTATGACGCTCAAACGAAAGATTCTTGCGCTCAAGATGGTGGTTTATCGCTTCAGTTCATTCACCTAAGCGCGACGGTGGGATTCGTGAAACAACAAACTGAAGCTGTCATCATTGGCGGCGGCGTCATCGGCTGCTCAATTGCCTATCATCTGGCAAAACTGGGTATGACCGATGTCATGTTGCTGGAAAGGCAAGAGCTGACCAGCGGTTCCTCCTGGCACGCTGCCGGGGGTGTTCATGGGCTTCACGACACAAACAACATTGCGCGGCTCCAATACTACACGATGAATCTGTATCGTGAGCTGGAAGCGGAAACCGGACAGTCAGTGGGATTTCATCAGACCGGATACCTTTATCTGGCTCAGACCGATGAACGCGCTCACCAGCTGCGGATCAGCGCTGCCAAGGCCCGTCAATTCGAGGGCATAGAATTCCATGAAATCAGCCTAAAGGAAGCTGCAGAGAAGCATCCGTTTGTGAACTTCGACGGGATCCAAATGGCTGTCTGGGAGTCTGAGAGCGGCCATGTAGACGTAAACGGCGTAACCCACGCCTACGCGCAAGCTGCCCGCAATCGCGGCGTGACAATCGAACGTTTCTGCCCGGTTCTTGAGACCAATCAGCGCGCCGATGGCGGCTGGGACGTCGTGACTGAGAAAGGAACCATTCAGACACGGGTGCTGGTCAACGCAGCGGGTCTCTGGGGACGCGAAGTCGCGCGGCTTGCAGGGCTTGAGTTGCCCTTGATGCCAATGGAACACCAGTACTTCGTCACCGAAGAAGTGCCAGAGGTTGCCAACCTCGGCTTTGAATTGCCCGCGGTGGCGGACCGCGACGGCGAGTATTATCTGCGGCAGGAAGGCAAAGGCTTTCTTGTTGGTGCCTATGAACGGGATGGGCGTTACTGGTCCGAAAACGGGACTCCGCTGGATTTCGGTCATGAACTGCTGAATGACGATCTGGACCGTATCGCCGATAACGTCATGCGCGCCTGTGAGCGCCTGCCCATGTTGGGTGAAGCCGGGATCAAACGGGTCATCAACGGGCCTATGATCTGGTCCCCTGACGCTGCGGCTTTGCTTGGCCCCGTGCCTGAGTTGAAAAATTACTACACCGCCTGTGGCATTATCCCGGGTTTCTCACAGTCGGGGGGCTTGGGTCTTACCCTGGCGCAATGGATTATCGAAGGTGAGCCGCAGTATGACATGTTCCCCTGGGACATGGCCCGCTATGGCGAATGGGCGGGCAAGGCCTTTACCAAGGCTCGGGCCATGGAAACCTATGGCACGCGCTTTTCGATCCACTTTCCGTTCGAAGAGCGAACCTCAGGCCGTCCGGTCCGCACCCGACCTGTCTACGACACTCAAAAGCAGCTGGGGGCCGTCTTTGGTCTTAACTATGGCTGGGAACATCCGCTCTGGTATGCGCCTGCTGGTGTAAGCCAGAAGGAGACCTATGGTTTTGAGCGACAGGGATGGTGGTCTCACGTCGGTGAAGAATGCCGGGCGCTGCGCTCGGGTGTTGGCATTATCGATGTTTCCAACTTCGGAAAGTACGAGATTAAAGGCAAAGGTGCCGCCAAGTGGCTCAATCAGATTGTTGCCAACCGTGTTCCTGCGGAAGTCGGCAAGTCCTGTCTGACACCACTGCTTTCTGTTCGAGGGGGCATCGCGGGTGATTTCACCATCACCATGCTGGACGAAGAGCATTTCATGATGATCGGCTCTGGCATGGCCGAGCGCTACCACCGCCGATACTTTAATGCCGTTCCACGCCCGGAAAGCGTGAGTTTCACCAGCATGACCAAGGGCTGGGCCGGGTTCAACGTGGCCGGACCTTCCGCGCGAGACCTGTTAAGTCGCTTGTCTAATGAAGACCTGAGCAACGACAACTTTCGCTTCATGCGCTCGCGACAGATGACCGTTGGCGGTCTGGATGCCAAAGT
>JBMTIF010000131.1:0-6582 GCA_049437045.1 Alphaproteobacteria bacterium
CGTGTAACCGAACATCTTAAGCGCTTCTCGGTTTGCCGACTCAATCTTGCCGTCAGTACCGATGGTTACGATGGCATCATTGATGTTCTGCATCACCGCGGCGAGACGACTGGCAGCTTCATGGATCTCTGCTCGGGACTGCTCCAGTTCTTTCGAACGGCTGCGTTCAGCTTGAGCCAAGGCATTGATCGTGGCGAATGCCTGCGAAATTCGGCGCTGGCCAAAGGCAAAGGTCGCGCAAGCAAGAATAAAGAAAACGGCAACGAACAAGATGATGTCTCGGAACGTCGTGGCAAACCCAGTATTAATCCCGCTCGATCCAACAGAAGGATCTGCAAAAGGCATGGTGACCAATTGTACCCCGCGGATATCGCCAACCTTCCAGTCGTTCTTTGGCGTATCGGGATGACTGTTATGGCAATTCACGCAACTCTCCGACATCTGCACGGGTGCAGCATATCGGAAGAGCGGTTTGCCGTCTGAGAGGAAGGTTTCGAAGTAATCTTCAAAGTCGCCTTGACGGAAACTCTCCAACGCACTGGACTCAAAGGGACCCAAAGGAGAGCGCACGCGCCAGGGGAAGGGATAGTCGCTCAGCAATTGTAGTTGCATGTCACGCCCTTGTGCGGCCACAAACTCAGAAAAATCAATTGTTAACGTGGCAGGCAGGGGAACGGCGAATTCCTTCTCCTCATAGAGGTGTGTCACCTCAATTTCTGAACCGCTCAGTTTGGGAATGACCTTAGTCGAGTAAAAGCTTCTGAAATCGCTAATGGTTTGAGAATGCGATTTCGCTGTGCGCAGCAAGTTGGACCGCAGTTCATAACCAGCGTGCCGCTGGATCAGCAAGTAAAGACCCGCGACAAACGCAATACCTACAAACAAGGCTGTAATTGGAATTAAAAACCGGCCCATAACACCCCACGAAGAACCCCGGGGATTGTTACGCGATATTTCTAGTAAAAAACCAATCCCAATGTTGTCGATTGAAACTATTTTCCCGTTTCAGGTTTTTTATCTTCCTCGTCATTCCTGACGAGAGGCTTTGAATGTCTGTCGCCATGCCGGCTCATCGACCAGCTAAGGCACTGTATTTCAAACAACTCACTCCCACCTCCCTCACTAAGCGCCAATGCCTGCATTCAGACATCGTCTTGAAGTCAAGCAGCGTTCGAACTGGCCCTAATGACAACGGCTAAATACCCTCCGATTCGTTTTTGGCGGGCCAAACCACTGATTTTGTAAACTTTTCTGCTAGCATTTTCTGAGGAGCCAAAATCCGTGGATTTTGGTCATTTTGCTCAAAGTTTCAGCGCCAAAACACTACCAACTATCCCATCAAAACAACCCTCCATATCAATGCAACTTCAATCATTGGTATCGACACGCACGACATCATGCGGCTCATTTCGGCTGCTCTGTTCAATTAAAAATAAAATGAAACCAAGTTTTGGATGGTTTTCGCTGAGATGCGACCGGGAAGGGCAGTGCGTGAATTTTCAGACTGAATCAAAATTCCCTTTAAAAACACACACTAAAAACGAGAAAAAAGATTTTAACAAAAATGAATGTTAATATTCATCTTTTTGCAATCAATATCGCTAAATGAAGCCTTCAATGATACGCAAATATGAAAAGCTCTTAGGTTAATTTTCAGTTGAGTATCAATGAAAATTAATACGAAGAAAAACAACCATAAATTAATATTCTTACTCTCGTATTCTGCGATCATTTTTTTGACCGTCAAAAAGATAATATAAAAAACACAAAATAATAAAAAAGTTGCTTTAAGGATTTAGACCTTAAAGTCCCCAGAGAAAACGGGCCTCTTTTCCTCAGATTTTCATTCTGAGGCCCAAAGAGATGAAAAAATCCAACGTTACGGTTTGTCAAAAAGACGAAAAATTGCCCCTTCGACAGGCAGTTTTATGGATAATAGTCATAAAGCTTGTCATTTTGAGCGTCTTTCTTCCCAGAGAGACGGCTCTGGCAGAAGGGGCAGAGCGCACGTCTGCAGTGCAAACACACGTAATGATAGCTAATATGGTATCATTGGAAGATATGCTGAATGTTGGTGTTCAGCAGCCACAGAATCTTCCAGCAGTTATGGAGCTGGCGTACCGCAAGGGTATTCTGGCGCAGCCACTTAAAGGAGTAGACGCTCCTGAATTGGTGGCAGCAGCTCAATCAGGAGATCGCGGAGCACTGCTCAGCGGGTTGTTCCGGTTGGGTTACCTGACTGCAGAAACGAAACGCCATACACGGAACAAGCCGGCAACGACTGGTGGATCTTCGGGTATGGGCATCGCTGTCGCCGGGATTGGCCTCGCTGGTGGTGGTGGTGCACTGTTCGCGGTGTCGCAGGGCGGGAAGTCGAATACTGCTTCCAGCGCTGCGGCATCGGGAACAAACTCTTCGTCCGGTACATCTGTATCTTCGCCGGTACCGGTTGAGAGCGATGGGACTAATACTGTGGTTGGAAGCGGTGACAGCACTGCCTCGAATAACAATGCTTCAGACGATACCAATATTTGTACCACCGACCCGCTGGCGCCTTCCTGCTTCCACGACGACGCTATCGACTACAACGCCAACCCTCGGAACATTCAGGTTGGTGCTCAAGGTGCTCTGATTGACCGTGACATCATTCGTAGCAGTGATGAGTACACAGGCGCTGGTTTGCAGACCATTCTGCCTGGTTACGACGCAACACCTTTCACGCTGGCGGTTGGTGCTGATTATGCTCTGGCGAACGGCTGGACGGGCAATGGCGTAAAGATCGCCATCTTTGACGACCCGATTGACCCAAACCACACTGAGTTTTCAAGCTATGAGCACGGTGGTGGCATGGAGCACTGTGATAACTGCGGCTACTACTTTAGCCACGGTACCCACGTTGCTGGTATTGCCGCTGCTGATTACGGTGATGGTGGCATGACCGGCATCGCACCTGATGCCACTGTTTACGCGGTTTCCATCTTTGACGAGTACGGTTCCTTTACCCCGTCCCTCGATCAGCTCGGCGTGATGGTTGCAGATGCGGTTGCGGACGATGTTCGGGTTTTCAACAACTCCTGGGGCGGTGCGCTCTACGATCCTTCCTCTCTCTATCAGGCCGCGGCGGCTTACGATCAGGCGCAAGAGGAAGGCGCGGTATTTGTTTGGGCTCGCGGTAACTCAGCGTCCTACGACTCTGAAGGTAACGATTTCGCTCGTCTGCCGGTTTACTTCCCAGAGCTCGAAGAAAGCTGGGTCGCTGTGACCAACGTTGTTGAGTCTCAGCCAGGTAACGGTGACTGGGTGATTTCCAACGGCACAGGCGGCACGAACATTGACGGGCAGGCGTACCACGCGAACGCAAACGAGTGCGGCGATGCTGCCAACTGGTGTATTTCCGCTCCGGGCACTCTGATCTTCTCTTCCGCTCGCGATGGTTCGCCAGCAAACGCATGGGAATATGCCCAAGACGCCAACGGCGACAACTATGCAGCATTCAGCGGCACGTCTATGGCAGCTCCAGTCGTGAGCGGCGCTTTTGCCGTTCTGTTCCAGGCTTTTCCTTACCTTGAAACCGATGTTCTGGTTGATCTGGTTTTCGCAACGGCGACTGATCTGGGTGAAGAAGGCGTGGATGAGGTTTACGGCCACGGCATGCTGAACCTCGAAGAAGCCATGACCTTTCAGGGTGCAATTCCGGTAATTGCCACGACCAGCAACGTTTCTGGTGGCGGTGCCAACGCCATGCAAAGCGGCATCCCAACCAACAACACAGCAGTTTCCAAGCAGTTCGAAGAAGCCGTTGATGGTGTCATCGTCCTGGACGCTTACGACCGTGCTTTTCGCATTAACCCTTCGCTGCTGACGACCAACGTCGGCACGACCCAGACCGAGTTTGGCACGCTTCAGAGCCGCTCCAACAATACGCTGGGTCACTTCAACTTCGCTGACCGCGAACTCACCGTTGGCAACAGCCCGGCACTCAGCGCTCATTTCCGTGAAATTTCCCAAGGCCTGTTTTTCTCCGCTCGCCTGGGTCAGTCGGTTGTGGCGACAGTGGGTGTAGGCCTGGACCAGCAGTACGCGGCTTCGGTCGCGATTGGTGACGAGCGTCTCTCCGTAGAAGCTGGTGCTATCCTTGACCGCAAAGAAGGCCGGATGCCTATGGTCGAGACCGCAGGCGCATTCGCCACCGGTACCAGCGCAGCAACGGCTTATGTCCGCGCAGAAACCAAGCAGCCGCTTGGTGCTGCATGGGCATTGTCTTTGGCTGGTGAAGTTGGGGTGACCCGCAGCATGGGGCAGGCTGAGCAGTCGCTGACCGTTGGCAACCCAATGGCAACCACGGTTTCTCTCGAAGCCGGTTTGCAGCGCAACATCGGTAACGGCTTCATCAAAGGGACGATTGCACTGCCAGTGTCGGTGGTTCAGGGCGAAGTTGTTTACCTGCTGCCAACGGATCGTGAAGTAAACGGCGAAGTTGTTCAGGAAGAGCGTACTTGGTCCCTGAACAACTGGGCTCGCCCAACGGTTGGTCTGGTTTACGACTGGGGCAATGGCAGCTTGGGCGCTGAAACCGATCTGGCCTTCGAAAACATGAATGCGTTTTTCAGCTACCGCTTCTAAGGCTGCCCTGACAAACAAAGCTTAAAGCACAAAAAAATGTGCTTGCGTCCCTCGACATTGACGGGTTTCAACCGACGTCCTGTTCAGTCCGTTACAGCGGCCATTGAAAGAGAGCGTCATGACCCAACCAGAAGACTTCGGCTTCGGCACCCAAATTCGAAAATCCCCCTACTTTGACGCCACCGAGCGCTGGGGGGCTAAAGGGTTCTCCGTTTACAATCACATGTACATCCCGCGGGATTTTGGAGATCCGGAGCAAAATTTCTGGAACCTCGTCAATGACGCGATCCTCTGTGATGTCGCGGTGGAGCGGCAGGTCGAGATTAGCGGACCGGATGCCGCAAAGTTCACACAGATGCTGACCCCGCGCGATCTGTCCAATCTGTCCGTTGGGCAATGCAAGTACATCCTAATCACAAACGCAGAAGGCGGCATTCTGAACGATCCTGTCTTGCTGCGGCTGGAAGAGAACCGGTTCTGGATATCGCTGGCAGACAGCGACATTCTGTTGTGGGCGCAAGGTGTGGCGGTTCACGCAGGCATGGAAGTGCACATCCACGAGCCGGACGTCTCACCACTGCAACTGCAGGGGCCAAAGTCTGGTGAGATCATGAAGGCGCTGTTCGGGGAGAGCATCGCGGATCTGAAGTACTATTGGCTGCGTCACGTCGAACTCAATGGGATCCCGCTGGTTGTTTCCCGCACCGGCTGGTCGAGTGAACTGGGCTATGAGCTGTACTTGCAGGACGGCAGTCGTGGCGGCGAGCTATGGGAAGCGATCATGGCAGCTGGTGAACCTTTTGGCCTGAAGCCCGGTCACACGTCGTCCATTCGTCGGATTGAGGGCGGCATGCTGTCCTATCACGCGGACGCTGACATCAATACCAATCCCTTTGAACTTGGGCTGGATCGCTTGCTCAATTTGGATATGGAAGCCGACTTCATCGGAAAGGCAGCCCTTCGCCAGATCCGGGAACAAGGGGTAGCAAGACAGCAGATTGGGCTGGTGATCGATAGCGATCCGCTCAAAGGTCCAAATACCACTTTCTGGCCCCTGAGCGCGGGTGAGCAATCCGTCGGCAAAGTGACCTCTGCTGTTTACTCGCCCCGCTTGAAGCAAAACATTGCTCTGGCCATGGTATCAACCGATCACACGGCAATCGGAACGAAGCTTGAAGTTGCCATGCCGCACGGTAAGGTGCAGGCAACGGTGGTTGAGCGGCCTTTCTTTGATCCGAAAAAGAAAATCGCAACGGGCTGAGGCCGCCAAACAGCAACAGTCCACGCACAGACGTGGTTCAGGCGGGGAGGGATAATCATGCCGAACAGCGAGCTTCTGCTTAGGGCTCTGGATGAACGCGGCGTGCTAAGGCTGACGCTCAACGATCCAGACCGGCGTAATCCTCTCTCCGAAGCCATGCTTGAGACGCTGCATGAAGCCGTGATGGAAGCCGGGGAGAACGTGGACGTGCGCGTGATTATCCTTGCGGCGAAGGGGCCGGTGTATTCCGCCGGTCACGACCTCAAGGAGATGACTGCGGGACGTAAGGCCGACGACCGCGGCCGGGCTTACTTTGAGAAGATGATGGCCCTGTGCTCTACCGTCATGCAGGCCATTGTTCTGTGTCCCAAGCCTGTCATCGCTGAAGTCAACGGTGTGGCGACCGCAGCCGGGTGCCAGCTTGTTGCGAGCTGTGATCTGGCCGTAGCGACCGAGGGATCCAGCTTCATCACGCCGGGTGTCAATATCGGCTTGTTCTGTTCCACGCCTATGGTGGCTCTGTCCCGCAACGTGTCGAACAAGCATGCGATGGAAATGCTGCTGACCGGCGATACAACCTCTGCCCAACGTGCCGAGGAAATGGGCCTGATCAATCGGGTTGTTGCAGAAAAAGACCTGCATGCGACCACCGACGCCCTCGCAGCGCTGATCGCCTCCAAGTCCAGTCACACCTTGGC
>JBMTIF010000132.1:0-6444 GCA_049437045.1 Alphaproteobacteria bacterium
GGTAAAGAACCTATGCCAAGCCCCCCAGCGACGCGACAGGTTTTTATAACAATGAACATTAATATGTCGGAAATCCAAACTTTTGCGTCTGTTCGTGCGGAAAGTGCCGGTTGTGATGTGCGGTTTCAGCAAAGCTGACCGCTGGAAAACCGGAAAAACAGGCAAAAAGCGCAAAAAATGAGACTGAAAATCTCACAGAATATCACGTGATTCGGTTTGATCTGATCGCTGGTTCGCTGGTTTCAGGGGCCAAATCCGCGAAAAAAGCCCCTGAGACGCGATCTTTTTCTTACGCTTGCAGGTCAACAACAACACGGCCTTTGACCTGACCCTTGAGAATATCCTTACCCAAACCGGGCAGGTCGTGGAGGGTCGCAGGGACCACCATTGCGCGTAACTTGTCCATCGGCAGATCGCTGACAATCCGCTGCCAAGCCACCAGACGGTTTTCGTAAGGTTGCATGACACTGTCGATCCCCAGCAGGTTCACACCGCGCAGCAGAAACGGAATGACCGAGGCCGGGACAGCCGCACCACCAGCAAGGCCAACAGCGGCAACAGAGGCGCGATACTGCATCTGGCCCAGCACCCGGGCGAGCATTTCACCGCCAACAGCATCAACACAGCCCGCCCAGATTTCGGTTTCCAAAGGGCGCTTGATGGCCTCGTTTATCTCTTCCCGCGGTACAATGCTGGTTGCCCCCAGATCGCGCAGATAATCTTCGGTTTCGGGGCGACCGGTCACGGCAGCGACCTCGTATCCCAGATTGGCCAAAAGCGCGACGGCGACCGAGCCTACGCCCCCTGCGGCCCCGGTCACCAGAACTGGACCCGAGCCCGGTGTCAGCCCCTGTTTCTCCAGCGCCATGACCGACAGCATGGAGGTCAAACCTGCGGTGCCGACAGCCATAGCATCATGGCTCGACAGGCCTTCAGGCAAAGGCACAAGCCACTCTGCCTTGACCCGCGCCTTTTGCGCGTAGCCACCCCACCAAGCTTCACCAACCCGCCAGCCGGTCAGGATGACTTTGTCACCGGGCTTGTAAGCAGGATTGTCAGAGCTTTCGACTGTCCCGGCAAAGTCAATCCCCGGCACATGCGGATAGTTCCGCACCAAACCGCCGCCCTTGGCCCCCAGACAAAGCCCGTCCTTGTAGTTCAGGGTGGAATACTCAACCGCAACGGTAACATCGCCGCCTTGGGGCAGTTGATCGTCCGTGAGGGCCTGAACCGATGCCTGGGCGAGCCCGTCTTCGTTTTGGGTCAAAAGGAGTGCATTGAAGGTCATGGGATCTCTTTCTTTACCGTGGGATCAGGAATCTCCTCCCGGGGTAAAGACTTAAGCGCTCAAGGTCCAGAGTCAGGTGGTGGCGCGTCACGTTCTCAGCCGCTGCGCGGCTATCGAACGCGCCACGCGCAAGTGAATCGGCGACCCTGTCGCCGGTCGGCTATCGCCTTCGCTTTAGCGCCGCTACGCGGCAGAGGCTGGTGCCTTAGAGCGTTTTAGCCGCTGTGTGAATGGCGCTCTGGATCTGGTCCATATCCGTCTGGGTCAAAGCAGCATGCGTATAGATTTTCGCATCCGCCTTGAGGATGCCACTGGCCCGCATCGACGCATTGAACGCCCGCGCGAGAGCAGCATCTCCCCCCAGAACACCACTATAATCGATCACCGCTCGCGGGGCTAATACGCAATCAAACAGCCACGGCTCGCCCACGATCTGATGGGCGATGCCCTTGGCGCCCAGAGCCTCGCCGTAAGCATCCATCAGCGTACGCCCTTTGGCCGCCATATCGTCATAGACACCCGGACGGCGCAGGATTTCCATCGTCTTCAGCCCCGCAACCGAGGCCACTGGATTGCCGGAAAGCGTCCCAATCTGCATGGCGAAGCCTTCTGCGCCGACCTTTGCCTTGTCAAAGTGCGCCATGATATCGGCGCGGCCAGCCACGGCAGCCAGCGGGAACCCGCCACCGATGATCTTACCCAGCGAACACAGGTCCGGTACCACGCCATAGAGCGCCTGCGCACCGCCATAGGTGAAGCGGAAGCCCGTGACCACTTCGTCAAAAATAAGCACAATCCCCCGGCGCGTCGCTTCTTCGCGCAAACCGGCGAGAAAGCCCTCGACCGGCGGAATAATGCGCTGAAGGGGCTCCACGATGATCCCGGCGATTTCGCCTTCAAACTGGTCCAGCAGCTGACGCACAGCCTCCAGATCATTGAACGGCGCGATCACCATGTTGTCCTCAACGCTCTTGGGAATTCCGGCGCTGTCTGGGACGGCGTTGGGGAAGTTGACCAGTTGCTGCGGGGCCAGCGACATGAGGGCTTCGGCGGACATACCGTGGTAGCCGCCCTCGAACTTCAAAATCCGTTCACGCCCGGTGAAGGCTCGTGCCAGACGCATGGCGTACATATCCGCCTCACCACCGGTGGAGATGTATCGCACCTGCTCAGCGCAAGCGACGGCATCGACAATTTCCTCGGCCAGTTCGATCCCAGCAGCGTTATTGGTGAAAAAGGTCAGCCCTTTGCCCATCTGCTCGGACACGGCCTCAGCGACTTCTTCGTTGCCGTGACCCAGAATCATGGGGCCAGAGCCGATGAGAAGGTCGATGTATTCGTTGCCATCCTCATCCCAGACCCGGCTTCCCTGCCCGCGGGCAAGGATCATCGACGGATCGAAGTTTCCAAAACCAGCAGCCGGAAGAACAGCAGCAGCGCGTCCGCGCCAGTGTTCCGCGCCGCTTGCTGCGTCGCTGTGAGCTTTTGCCTGATCCATGTTCCCCATCTCCCCTTTAAGGTTTCAAGAATACGTCTTGAGCGGCTGTCCCAACCAATCCTCGGGCGGCTCCACACCGATCCCGGGCCGGGCCGGGTCCAGTCGCACCATGCCCCGATCATTCAGCGCACCCTGCCCGGGTGCAAAGTCATCGACCAGATGCGCGTGGGAAAGCCAGCTTGCCAGCCGGTTTTCTTGCGGCGTGGAAAGAGCCAAGTGCAAGGCGGCCGTATCGGCCAGTACCGTTCCGCCCACGTCTTCAACGTGCATCTGCCAACCTACCGCGACACAAAAATCGCGCACCTGACGGGTTTTGGTCAAGCCGCCCAATCGGTTGGGCTTGATCTTGCACCCTTGCCCAGCCGAGCGCTTCCACGCGTCCAGATGATCCTGAAACGTGTGCAGGCATTCGTCCAGCATGATCGGCTGCGTTGTATTGGCCGCCACGACAGCGCACTGATCCAGCGTTTCGCAGGGTTGCTCGAACCACCCCCGTGCAGAGCCAGAAACGGCCTGCATGACCTGTATGGCCACGCCGGGAACCCACGCGCGGTTGACGTCATAAGTGACGTGCTCGTCAGCCGGGAGCGCGGCTTCGATGGCCTCGATCCTTGCAATATCAGCGGCAATGTCGGCACCGCCGACCTTGGCGGAATGAGTGCGGTAGCCTTTGGCGCGCGCAGCATCGATCAGAGCAACCATTTCTTCGGGCGTGCCGGTGGAAATGGACGAGTTGACCTCTACGCCCTCACCTTCTGACCCACCAAACAGCTCGAACAGCGGCGCACCTGCGCGCTTGCCGGCGATATCCCACAGCGCAGCATCAAGAGCGGCCTTGGCGTAAGGATGGCCGGGCAAGGCGCGATCCATGACGCGGTTCAACCGCTCGATATCCGCCGGGTTTTCACCGACCAGAACCGGTGCCAGCAAGTCCAAAGCCGCGCGAATGCCACCGCCAAAGGCAGGCAGATACGTTTCTCCCCACGGGCAACCTTCGCCCCACCCGACCAATCCCGCGCTGGTCTCGATCCGCACGAAGGTGCTGTCCAGCGCTTCGAACTTCAATCGACCGCCGGAGAGCCAATAGGGTTTGGACAGGGGAAGCGTGCGCTGCCAGACTGTGATGCCGGTGATTTTCATCTTGGCTCCCTAGCTGCAAGACACGACGATGTTGCCGACATGACGCTTGTCGATAAACGCCTGTTGCGCCGTATGGAGCTGCTCAAGCGGGTAAACAGCGGCGAGCATGGGCTTGATTTCACCGCGCTCAATGTAGCCAACCAGATCCGCAAACACGCCCGGCGGGACAATCGTTGCGCCCGTGAAAGTCAGATCGCGCAGGTAAAACGTGCGCAGGTCGAAGCTCACCATAGGACCGGCGATGGCCCCGGCGCAGGTATAACGCCCGCCGCGTTCGATAACGTCAATCAGACTGGCCCAGGTGTCCCCGCCCACCACGTCTGCAACAACGCTCACCGTGTCCTGTCCGATGGCCTCACGCAGGGCTTGGCGCAGGTTTGACGGGGCGCGGTCGAGGATGGCGTCCGGGCCGCAGGCGGCGACCCCGTCGCGCTTGGAAGCGGAGCACATGGCGACAACTTTCGCGCCGCGCCGCTTGGCCAGTTGGATCAGCGCGCCGCCCACTCCACCCGAAGCACCCGGCACCAGCACCACATCGCCCGCGCCGACGTTGGCGCGGTTCAGCATGTTTTCAGCCGTGTAGTAGGACGTTGCAAAGGTCGCCAACTCCACATCACTCAGGTTGGAATTGATGGGGTGGATGTAGCGCTGGTCGATGGCGCAGTACTCGGCAAAACCACCATCACACTCCGAACCGAAATAGCCGATGCGGTCCAAATCCATGGGGTGATCCCAGTCGCGGATCCACGTTTCGACCATGACACGCTTGCCCACCAGACTGGCATCTGCGCCTTCGCCCACGGCAACGACGGTGCCGGCGATATCCGCGCCCTGAATACGCGGGAAAGTCAGCGGTGCGCCGCCCCATGTGGCGTCATCATCATCAGCGCTGTCAAAAGCGCCGCCGGTTGTGTTTTCTTCAACGCCCTTGGAGTACCACGCAGTCCGGGTGTTGACGTCGGTATTGTTCAGGCCACAAGCCCGCACCCGCAACAGCACTTCACCCGGTGCCGGCTGGGGCGTGGGCCAATCTTCCTTGTACTGAAGCTGGTCAAAATCGCCGTGGCCCATAAGGACGAAGGCACGCATGGTTTCTGGGATGGTTGTCATGGGTGGTTTATCCTTGTGGCTCTTTGTTTGGCGGGTTGAACCGCGGCGGCGTTGGATCAGGCGGCGTCGGCTCGTGGACGCTGGCTTTGTGGGTCATAGAGCGGCTGGGTCGCAACAGTGGCCTTGCGCGGCTTGCCCTGAATGATGACTTCAAGCGCCTGCCCTTCGGATGCGGCGCGGGGGTGGATGTAGGCGAAGGCGAGAATCTTGCCTACCGTGGGACCGTAAGCCACGGATGCGGTGGAGCCAACCACCTCGCCATCCAGCAAAACCGCTTCTCCGCCGTGACCATCTTCGTTGCCTTCGGGTTCGATGACCAGATAAGCACAGGTCCAGGGCAGTGGTTTTGCCAGCGACGTCTGGGTTGCTTCCTTGCCGATGAAATCCTTGTCGAGCTTCACGAACCGCATCACGTCGGCCTCAGGCAATGTGACTTCGTTTGTCAGCTCACCGGCGCCCTTGAACATCTTTTCCATGCGCAGGGCGTTCATGGCGAAAGAGCCATAGTCCGTGATTCCGTGGGCCTCACCTGCCGCCCAGAGCGCATCATAGATGGCCAGCATGGATGATGCAGGACCGTGGATCTCCCACCCCAGTTCCCCGGCGTAGGACAGTCGCATGGCCCATACGCGGTGTCCGGCAATGTCGATCTCCTGCGCGCTGAGCCACTTGAAGCCTGCGTTATCCAGGGCGGCGGTGGTGCAGGCGGCGAGAACGTCGCGGGACTTTGGGCCTTGCAGGGCCAGAGCCGCCCACTGGGTCGACAGCACGTTGATCGAAATGTCAGCGCCATTCTGGCGCTGGCTCAGATGGTCCGTCAGCCGGGTTTCGAAGAAGGCCGCGCAGACCAGATAAAACCGGTCTTCGGCGAGCTTTACCACCGTGGTTTCCAGCTCAATCCGGCCATTTTCATGCAAAAAGTGCGAGAGTCCGATACCGCCGATTTTCTGCGGCAGACGGTTGGGGAGCAGGCGGTCGAGGAAGGCAGCGGCATCCGGGCCAGCAACTTCCACCTTGGTGAACGCGGAGATATCCATGATGCCCACAGCTTCCCGAACAGCGCGACATTCCAGCGCGATCATCTCATCCACGGGGGTATGGCGGAAAGAATAATGGTCGCGCTGCTCGATACCGTTGCGGGCGAACCAGCGGGGGCGCTCATGGCCGAAGACTTCTTCGTAGACCGCGCCCTTTTCCTGCAACCGCTGGTACATCGGGCTGGGCTTGACCGGGCGACCGTCGAGCCGGTTGAAGTGCGGGAATGGGATTTCATGGCGCAGGCAGTAGTCTTCCTTGGCCTTGACCACCTGCCAATCCTTGGTGGCGTAATCACCGAAACGACGCGGATCGAAGCCGCGCATCTGAATATCCGCAGACCCGTGGACCATCCATCGAGCCAGTTCCCGGG
>JBMTIF010000133.1:0-6414 GCA_049437045.1 Alphaproteobacteria bacterium
CTGCGACGAGGATCCAGAAGCCGTTTACGATCTGCAAACCACCTGAGTCGGCTGAGTAGCGGCCGAACTTGTTGGCGGTTGGAACCGAGATACCGATTGGACCGCCGAGGACGACGAAAATCGCGCCCACCACTACAACAAAGATTGCAATCTTTGGCAGCAGCGTGCCCGGGCGTTCGCCGGTACGGTTCTGAATATCCTGCGCCCGAATGTCGAGCAGAGTGGCAAAGCAGTTGGCGATCAGCAGACCGACCACAAACACCCAGAACATGGTCCATGACGTCATGGGCGGCACGGATGTCTCGATCATCAGCGCGTAGACTATCAGCACAATGGCAACGACTGTGCGGAAGATGATGCCGATGGATTTGATGCCGGGGGCGTCAGTTGTGCGCTCGCGGGCTTCAATCTGGCTGGAAATGGTGAAGAACGCGAGGAACAGGATTACCCAAACAAGAATGTAGAAAGCCGTTGCCGCAAAGACGACGGAATTGGAAATCCCGTTGGCAATGCCCACGCCAAATACCAGCAGCAGAACGATACCGACCACCAGCAAGCCGAGCCAGACGTACAGCGTATCAATTTCACGGTCGTTGAACGCGCGCATCATGTCACGGCGGCGGCTGATAACCAGCAATGCTCCACCCCCGATGATGATGGCGATCAGCAGCCCGACAAGCGGCGCGCCCATGGCGCTGGTTTCCAGACTGACCGTCTTGAACACCTGCCAGTCAAAGGGTGCAAAGCCAAGCCACGTTCCAGCCCCCATGCCGTCGCCAAACTTCAGCGCCGGCAGGATGATCTTTTCGTTGGATATGGATAAGCCCAGAGGCCCTGAAATCGGGGCGGAGGCGACGATATTCGGCAAGGTCAGCGCTAGCGCGAAAGCAAACAGCAGCCAGACCGCCAAAGGAATGTTGCGAAGAAGCTCGACGTAGATGGTCGCAGCGCGCGCAACCAGCCAGTTGTTGGACAGGCGCGCGAGGCCCATGACAAACCCGAGAATGGTCGCAGCGAAGATACCGATCAGCGATACGATGATCGTGTTGATATAGCCCAGCGCGACAAAGCGGAAAACGAGGTCGTTGTTCTTCAGCGGGATTGGGAAGAACGGCGACGGATCATAACTGCCCGGCGTAGCCATGAAGCCAAGCCCGAAGTTACCGGAGCGACGCAGCAGGTTAACCTGCGCGTTGTTTACAAAGTAGACGACGGCGAAAACGATCAGTCCGACGATAAACGTCTGAACCAATATGTTTCTCAGCCAGCGGGTCGCGAAGATGTTGCGCGGGCCACCGGTGCCAGAAGAAACGGCATTGCCGTCAGCGGACATGTTAGGAGTTGTCATGTTGCTGGCAGTTACGTTGTGAAAGTTTTTTATCGCCCATCAAGGGCCAAGCCACGGTGCATAAACGAAGCAGCGAATTTGTCCACCGTGGATAAAAAAATAGGGCGCCTGCCATAAGGAAGGCGCCCTGTCTCAAACCTTCTTAAGGAAGATAAGAGTTAGCAAGGCCATGCTTGCTTCGATCCTAGCGGAACGGAGGAGCGTACAGGATGCCGCCGTCCGTCCACAGAGCGTTCAGACCACGCTCCAGACCAACAGCAGTGTCTGGACCTACGTTACGCTCGAAGGACTCAGCGTAGTTACCAACCTGGGACAGAGCGTTCAGGAACGCATCGTCGGACAGGCCAAGCATTGCGCCGTAGCCGCCTTCAACACCCAGCAGGCGCTTCACGCCAGCAGAAGCGTCAGCGTCAGCAGCCATGTCAGCAGCGTTAGCAGAGGTGATGCCGAGTTCTTCAGCAATGATCATAGCGTTGAGGGTCCAACGTACGATGTCGCCCCATACTTCGTCGCCCTGACGGGTCACTGGGCCCAATGGCTCCTTGGACACGATTTCAGGCAGGATCACGTGCGCAGAAGGATCTGGGAACGTGGTACGGTTAGCAGCCAGACCGGAAGCGTCAGTCGTGTATACGTCACACAGACCAGCAAGGTATGCTTCGTTGGTTTCAGCAGCGGTGGTAACAACGTATGGCGTGTAAGAAATGCCGTTGTCAGCGAAGAAGTCTGCGAGGTTCAGCTCGGTGGTGGTACCGGTCTGTACACAAACGGTTGCACCGTCGAGGTCAGCAGCAGAGGATACGCCCAGAGAGGTTGGTACCATGAAGCCCTGACCGTCGTAGTAGTTCACGCCCTGGAAAGACAGGCCGAGGTCTACGTCACGGGAGAAGGTCCACGTGGTGTTACGGGACAGAAGGTCGTATTCGCCAGCGTTCAGCTTGTTGAAGCGCTCAGAAGAGTTCACTGGGAAGTAAGCTACCTTGTCAGCGTCGCCGAAGATTGCAGCAGAAACGGAACGACAAACGTCTACGTCCAGACCGGACCAGGAACCGTCATCAGCTTGCTCAGCGAAGCCAGGTACGCCAATGTTCACGCCACAGTTCAGTACACCGCGAGCGATGGTGTCGGACAGGGTATCAGCCTGTGCGCCACCGGCAAACGCAACTGCACCAGCAGCTGCAACAAATGCCAACTTTTTCATTTTGGATTCTCTCCACATAGGGTTCGACCAACCAGCGTCTTCCTCCCCCCTAACGGTCGGAAACAGGGCAACGGCATTCGCCACTTGCAACGCAGGTCGGCTACGGGCCGGAACTTAGCCAGCAGCCCTGTGCACGCAAGTCTCATTTCGACATTTGCTCCATTTTTTGGCTGATTTCCCAAGAATTGCTGTGGATAAGGCAATTTTGAGTGAATTTCCTTAACACGCTAACAAAATTCTTCGCATAATAGGAAAAACCCGATTCGGTTTAATCCCAGCGCATCTAAAATAAATATTTCAAAGTCTTGTAAAAAATGGAGTTTTTGATTCTGCGTCCCATGCTCAAAGCAGAATATTTCACCAAAAACGAGCTGCTCGTTAAATCAGCAAGTGCTCATTACACCAGCAAAATACATAGCGAAATTGGCATATATCCACGGACACAATTTGCAAACTGGGTCAGAATTCTGCTTGCTCCGCGTCTTGAGTTGGACGATCAAACGAGCACGTTTTGTAAGATAAGGAGCCGGTCTTGAAAGACGTAACAAAGCTGGTGCATGGCCACCGCGGTCCAAAGATGGAACGCCTTGATGTCCGGACGGTCAACCCGGCAATTCAAAGGGGCTCGACTTACCTCTATGACAGCATCCCGCATCTCGCCGAGGCCAAGGCAAAGGCTGCGGAAATGGGGATTACGTCCTATGGCATATCGGGCGGAGACATCACCCTGCACTTTCAAGAGGCCTTCTGCGCGATTGAGAATGGCTATCGCGGTGTTGCAGTGAACTCCGGTCTGCTGGCTTGTACCCTCCCCCTTCTGGCGCTGCTTCAGCATGGCGATCACCTGTTGATGGTAGACAGCGTGTATGGGCCTGTTCGTACTTTCTGTGACGGCTATCTGCCTCGCATCGGCGTCAGCGTGACCTACTACGATCCGCTGGCCACGCTGGATGAGCTGGACGCGATGACAACAGAGAAAACCCGCGTTCTCTATTTGGAAACACCGGGATCGCTGACCTTTGAGATGCAGGATGTCCCTGCGCTGGCTGCTTGGGCCAAAGATCGGGGCATTCGCACGATTATCGACAATACGTGGGCCACGGGCCTTTACTTCAAGCCCCTTGATCACGGGATCGACATCTCATCCCACGCAGCGACCAAATACATGTGCGGGCACTCGGACGTGATTTCCGGGGCGATTATCTGCAACAAGGACACCACGCTGGCGGTCGAAACGACCCGAGACCAATTGGGTCTGGCCATGCCACCGGATGAAGCCTACCTCGGCCTGCGCGGACTGCGGACTATGGCCGTTCGCCTGCCGGTTCATTGGGAAAACGGGTTGAAGCTTGCATCCTACCTTTCAGGACGAGAAGAAGTCGCAAACGTGCTGCATCCGGCAATGGAACAAGACCCAGGCTACGCCATCTGGTCCCGCGATTTTACCGGTGCTTCGGGGCTGTTTTCCGTGGTCATGCGCAGCGATGTCAGCTGGGAACAGCTCAACGCCTTTGTCGATGCCCTGCAACTCTATGGCGTCGGCTACAGCTGGGGCGGCTTCGAAAGCCTCTGCGTGCTGCAGAACCCCAAAGCCATTCGCACGGGGAGCCACTGGCCCCGTCCGGGTATCAGCGAAGGCTACGTCCTCCGGTTCCATGCCGGTCTGGAAGACGCTGACGACCTGATTGCCGATGTTGAACAAGCCTTCCACGCGATGAAAAAGGCCTAAATGATGGATCTCACCCCACAAACAATCGACACCCTGCTGAGCAAGGTCAAATACACCGATGACGGGCTTGTCGCCGCCATTGCACAGGATGTGGAGAACGGTGAAGTCCTGATGATGGCCTGGATGAACGCCGATACATTGCGGGAAACGCTGGAAACCGGTCGTGCCTGCTATTGGTCGCGCAGCCGACAGGCGTTCTGGCGCAAGGGCGATACCTCTGGCCACCATCAAACCGTCCATGACCTGCGCATCGATTGTGACGGCGACACCATACTGATGAAAATCACGCAAGTCGGGGCAGCCTGTCATACGGGTGAACGCACTTGTTTCTTCACGTCAGTGAACGAGCTTTAGAGCAGTACTCTCGTCTCTCACGCCCAAACACGGATTCCCATGACCCTTCCTGCTGACCACCCTCCCGTCAAAACCCCGAAAATCGGGGTGATTCTGATGAATCTCGGCACCCCTGACGCGCCGGATGCACCGAGCTTGCGTCGGTACCTTGCGCAATTCCTGTCGGATCAGCGTGTGGTGGATTATCCGGCTTGGCTCTGGCAACCGCTGTTGCGGGGCATCATCCTGCGCACCCGTCCGGCCAAGTCAGCCCGGCTGTATGCCAAGATTTGGGATTACGAACGCGGCGACAGCCCTTTGCGTTTGATTCTGGGCGATCAGGTCGCGGCCATGCAGGAACGCATTGACCCCACTGGTGAACAGGTCATCTTTCGCTCCGGCATGCGGTACGGCAGCCCGAGCACAACCGATGTCCTGCATGAATTACAGGATCTGGGTTGTCAGCAAATCGTTCTGGCAGCGCTTTACCCACACTATGCGGGCGCCACAATGGCTACCGGTTACGACGAGGCCTTTGATTTCTTGAAAAAGGCCAACTGGCAACCTGCGATCCGCACCATGCCATCCTATCAG
Source organism: Alphaproteobacteria bacterium (assembly GCA_049437045.1). Classification (GTDB taxonomy): domain Bacteria; phylum Pseudomonadota; class Alphaproteobacteria; order UBA7985; family UBA7985; genus UBA7985. The sequence goes on from JBMTIF010000133.1 coordinate 5,206, forward strand.
GACCACCCAAAGTATATCGCAGCCTTGGCTGAGTCCGTCGATGGCCACCTCAAGGCATTGGATTGGGAGCCAGACGTAATCGTCACGTCCTACCACGGCGTCCCACAGCGCTATCTGACCGGCAAGGGCGACCCCTATCACTGCCAGTGCCACAAAACCACGCGCCTGCTGGGTGAGGCTTTGCCGCATCTTGCTGATAAGCTGATGGTTACCTTCCAGTCCCGTTTTGGTCCGGAGAAGTGGCTCCAGCCTTACACCGATGAAACCATCGATAAACTGGGCGAAGAGGGTAAGAAAATTGCCGTTGTGACCCCAGGATTCTCGGCTGACTGTCTGGAGACGCTGGACGAAATCGGCAATGAAGCCCACGAAGACTTCATGGAAGCCGGTGGAACCCATTTCACCTACATTCCGTGTCTGAACACCGAGCCGGCGCATCTGGACATGCTGGAAACTCTCGTGCGACGGGAACTTTCCGGCTGGTACCCGTTGCACGCCGGCGACTAAGCGCGCATATCTTGAGCCATGAATGCTCGCGGATCCCTTCTCACCCGGTACGCGCTCTTCCTGTTTAAGCGGGAATTGAGCATCCTCAGTCATTTCCTCGTCAATGGCCGGAAACGCCGGATGCTGATGGGTGCGTACTGGCAAGCCTCGTTCCTGCCCGGATTACTGGGGCTGTATTTTGTTGCCATGCGGCTGTTGGGCATGGACCTGGGGCCGTCGATTGCCTCGGTCGTCCTGTTCTGCGTTGGTGCTCTGGTGACCGAAATCCTGCTTTTCGAGCAAAATAAGTTCACTTGGCCCGTGTTCCAGCGGATCATCGAACCGGGGAAATTCAGTCGGGCTGTTCGGGACCAACTGGGTTACGAAGGTTTTCCGGGCCGGGACGCATGGGTCGCGGTCGAGGCAAACGCGCCCGAGCAAGTGCGCCGGATCATTCTGGCCAGCCTGCAACAAACCCGACAGACCCCGCCAACGCTGCAAGCCTATTTGATGCAGGCAGCAGAAGTGAAGGTCGCCGGCATCATGGTCGGCTTTACGGCTATCATGATGTTCGGCCCATCGGGCAGTTCAGCGTTTACCGTGCCGGTTCTTTCGTTCCTGCTGGGTGTGGTCTTGCGCCGGGTCAAGCAGGGTATGGATAGCGCGCTGGTCTGGCCCTATGTCGAAAACCTGATCGACTGGACCATGGTCAATTCGCTGGCC
>JBMTIF010000134.1:0-6380 GCA_049437045.1 Alphaproteobacteria bacterium
ATCTGATGAGGCCTTTCGCACGGCATCAAGACAGGCACTGGATGGCGATGGCGTGCTGATGCTCAAAGGGTTTTTGCGCGAAGATGTTCTGGCCGCACTGGTCGCGGAAGCAGCGCGGAATGAGGATCAGGCTTTCTTCGCCGCTTCGACCCACAATGTCTATTTGACCCCGCAAAATCCTGATTTAGGGACCGACCACGTCTTTAACCGGCAAGTTGTCTCGACCAAGGGCTGCATATGCGATGATCAGGTTGAGGCCAACTCACCGCTGCGCATGCTCTATGACGCGCCAGAGTTTCATTCGTTCCTGTGTTCGGTTCTCGATGAAGCTGCGCTTTACCCCTACGCCGACCCGTTGAGCAGCATCAACATTCACTATGCTCCCGAAGGCAAGGAATTGGGCTGGCATTTCGACAATTCGGAATTCGCCATCACACTCTTGCTGCAAAAGCCCAGTGGCGGCGGTGCCTATGAGTACATCAAAGACCTGCGCGATGCGGAGCGGGGTGAGATGAATTTCGCGGGCGTGGAGGCTGCTCTCGATGGCGATCTAGCGCCAATCAGTCTGGATATCGAACCGGGCACGCTGGTCCTGTTCCGCGGCCGCAACGCCCTGCACCGTGTCACGCCGACAAAGGGCGATATCACCCGGTATCTGGTGGTTTTGGCTTACAACGGTGAGCCGGGTGTCGCCTTGTCCGAAAGCGCGCGACAAACCTTCTATGGCCGCGTGAGCTAGTTGAAGGCTTGCAAGCAGAGGAAAGCCGCGCAAATCACGACGATATTCACCAGCGAAAATGGTAGATTCAGTCGCCACGCAATTCGGAAATTTGAAATGTCGGTCATCCGGCTCATCAGGATCGACGACGCAGAAACTGGCGAAGCATTGGTCCCCGTCCCCCATAGCGCCATCATCATCACGGCAAATTGCCACGCTTCAAGCCCCAGATCAGAGGGCACGAACAGCGTGGTGAGCAAGATCACGGAAACAAGCGGATGCATGCCGAGCACGCAGATGATGAAAAAGCCCAGAATGCAGGCAATCAATAGGACCGGCTCGGACCAATTCAGCAATCCACTCAGGCTTTGACCCGTCTCCCCCAAACGCTGGGCGAGGACGGTTTGAATGCCTATGGCAAAGACGTTAGCAGCAGCAAACAGCAACGCTTCACCTCGCAAATTCGGGTACTGCTGGAACACCTGACCCACGCTTTGCAACGGACCATGAGCCGATGGACCGACTTCGCGACGAATCATCCAAGCCCATGAAAGGCCAAACAAGGGCGCAGCAAGCGCCAGCGCAACGGGAATACGCAACCCGAAACCGGCAACAGCGATCACTAGACAGGCAAAAAGCGCCATTATGATAAGCGCAGCCCGAACCAGGGTTGTCCGGAATCCCAGTCGAAGCGGAAACTGTTCCCTTGCCAGCAGGAGTGCCCGCGCCTTGCCTGCGCTTGGATCAAGTCGACGATAGACCCCGTCAAACATCCACTGTGCCGCGACCAGACTGGCACCAAGGATAAAGCCCCCCAAGCCCACATCGGTCCACCGCACACCATCCACACTGGCGAGAATGACCGCTGTTCCCACGAACAGCGGCGACCATGAAGTGGCCAGCATGAAACCCTTGGAGACTGCTTGCAGCAACCGCTCCCGCAGCGGCTGGGGCGTATCAGGCTGAACCAGCGGCGCCATCAGACCAAAAGCGGCGATGTTGAAAGCTGAACCGAGAACATAGGCGACGGACATGATCGACACGGAACGCGACCCACCGGGCATGCGCATTACTCTCTCACGCAGTTCCAACAGCGATGGGCTTTGAGTCGCCTGAACCTGTAACCAGACAATCGAGGCGAACAGCAGCAGGTACTGAAGGTTCCGCGCCAGCCCCTCGTAGAGCAAGACAGCACCCTCCAGCCCATATCCGGCTGAGGACAGGATGGCCAAAAGGCCCAACACAAAGAGGACGGCGGAGGTCCAAATCTGCAGCGGCTTGATACGTCGGACCTCAAGCACGAGGAACAACAGCATCAGGAAGACACCAACGCCCGTTGCGACCGCTCTAAGACTGCTTCCCTCACCCGTAAGCAGCACCGCCACAGCGGCCGCGCCTACGCCAAGGAAACTCAGACCCGAGAGGTGAAAGGCCATATGGTACGTTACTCCTGCTCTGCGACGTTACCGGACGTCAAAAGTCAGGCCAGCGTTTGCCTGCAGGCGCGAAACCAGCGCATCGCCCATGGCCGGTGCCGGGGTCCAAATACCGCCAGGTGTATCGGTCCGGTCTTGGATCAGACACAAAGCGGCTTCGGAGATCATTTTACTGGTGGATCCATAGCCCGGATCACGATCGCCTTGCACCCCGGCTTGCAAGGTTTCACCCTTGGCCGTCTGGCCGATGAAGAGCACTTCATAGTGACCCGCTTCGCGTTCTTCGCGGGATGGACCCTCACCGGGTTTAGGCGCGCTTTTGGAGGTCATGCCGCCGCCACTGGCGGCAATCTTTTCTGCCATCTCCTGCCCTTTCTCACCCGGACCAGCGACGACCATTTCGTTGTAGGTGAAACCTTCACCATAAGCGTGGCCAAGCAACAGGTTCGAGCGGTGGACGTTCTTAGTGTTGATCGGCGCCATGAAGAAGGGAGCTATCCAAAGGCCTGACATGGCATCGTCTTGGCGCGGTTTGGAACTGGAAGGCTGCTTTGGTCCCTGAAAGCCCTCAGCGAGAGCAAAGGGGTTCTTCATCACGTCCATCAGCGCCGGATTTTCCATGATGGCGGCCATGGTCGCGCGGAAGCTCGCAACAGTGCCGCCAGAGGAAGCCCCCTGCATCTTCAAAACCCGGCCCGCAACGTTTGTGCAGGCCGCACCGAATGCCTTTTTGGCCTCTTGCTGCAGAAAGTAGACGCCCATTTCAAAGGGAATGGAGTCAAACCCGCAGGAGAATACGATCCGCGCGCCGGAGGCTTTTGCCGCTGCGCTGTGCTGTTCGATCTTCTCCGCCATCCACGCCGGTTCACCGCACAAATCCACGTAGTCAGTCCCGGTCTCGGCACAAACGGTCAGCAATTCATTCCCGTAGAGCTGATAAGGACCAACTGTCGTCAGGATGACTTTCGAGCGCTTTGCAATCGCCTCTAGCGCCGCTCGATCGGTGGAATCAGCAACCAGTAAAGGCGTATCAGCAGGCGCGTGAACGGCCTCGCGCACGCCTTCAAGTTTCTCAGCATTCCGCCCCGCCATAGCCCAGCGGACGCCAGATGCAGCTGGATAGTTGTGCGCCAGATATTCTGCAACCAACTGCCCGGTGAAACCGGTTGCGCCAAATACTGTTACGTCGATGTCCTTGCCGGAGTGATTTGCCATTGGGTCCTCGCTTTGTCTTGGAGATGCACTGTGGCGACTACTGACTGACTTGTCAGCCTTCAAAGCGAGAGCCTGTGCCATGCGGTGAGTTTGACTAACCACGGTTATCAAAGTTTCCCCAAAAGCTGAGTCAAAGCCATTGTGTCAGCCTACAAAACGGGTTTCAGTGTTCGAGTTTCCACCGTGCTGTTGCGGCGGACCCAAACGCAACAGGATCAGGTGTTTTCAATGCAGAATCGACGGCTACAGGCCAGTATCACTCTCATGGTTGGCGGTGCCTTCTGGGGGTTGCTGTGGATCCCGCTGCGGGCGATTCAGGATCTCGGTGTTGAAAAGGCATGGGCCACACTGCTGATCTTTTCCGCTCCGGCCATTTTGCTCATTCCGCTTTCTATCTACCGCTGGAAAATCATCTCGGCGCAATTGGGGACTTTCCTGGCTGTGGGATTGTTCTGTGGCGTGTCATTTTCGCTCTATGGGATGGCTGTGCTTTTGACGGAAGTGAACAGGGTCATTCTGCTGTTCTACCTCACCCCGCTGTGGGGCACGCTGATCGGCGTGTTTATGCTCTCGGAGCGATTGACCATTCAGCGGATCATCGCGCTTTTGCTTGGCTTTGTTGGTTTGCTGGTGGTGCTGGACTTGGGCGTCAAACTGCCCTGGCCGCGCAATCTGGGCGACTGGATGGCCTTTTTTGCCGGGCTTACCTGGGCTATGGGATCGGCGGTTCTGTACCGCGCCGGTACGGTCAAAGCGATCGATCAGGCTTCGTCTTTCGTGATCGGCGGCGCAGTATGTACCATTGTGCTTATCCTTGTAACCGGCGGTGCCTTGGGTGCCGTACCAACCTCCGATGCCGTGGTCAGCAGCCTTCCAATTGCTGTCCTGATGGCATTCATAATCCCGCCTGTTCTGGTCATGACAATCTGGCCCATAACCCTGCTGACACCGGGGCGCGCAGGAATTCTGCTCATGACCGAAGTGATCTTTGGGCTGACTTCAGCGTGGCTGCTCGCGAACGAAGTGCTGGGCATTCGCGAGCTGTTCGGCACGGCCCTGATCCTTAGCGCGACTGTTCTGGAAGTCACAGCCAAGGATCAAGGTTCGGTTGATGAGCAGAGTAAGCCGGAGGGTGCTTAGCGGGACAAGGTGCGCTTGCAGGCAACCTCTTCCTCACGCACCCAACCGTACTGGACCCCACCACCGGCTTCACGCCAAGAGACTTTCCAGAATCCGTCGAAATAGCTTTCGACATCAAAGGTTTTCGTGCCCCCACCCAGATAATGCTTGGCAATGCTCGCATTTGGACTGGCTACGGCATAGACCGGAACCCGCTTCCCGCTCGCTGAGTAGGCGCACCAGCAGTAGTAGGGCGTTCCATCAGCTTGAATTTTCACGCCGCCCCCACGCTGCTCCGCGGTCAGATTGAGCGAAGCGCTAGCATTGGATGCGGTTGTGGTCGTTGTGGTCGTGATCCGGTTTTCTTCGTAACCATAGAGGCTGACGATTCCGCCCCCGGTAATGATGGTGTTGCCCTCAACCGTTCCACCATTGAACACGCTGCCCTCGACATAGCGACCTTCGACGTAGGTGCCATCGGTCAGGTAATACCCGTAACTGGTGACCCAAATTCCGTCTTCAGTGAAGTAGCCGTTTGGGTCTAGCGCAGCAGATACCGCGCCGCCTGAGGACTGTCCGGTAAAGTGATAGTCGCCGGAGTTGATGTGCGTGTGGGCGTCTGATGACATCCCGTCTTCTTTCCACGTCGTATAAGGGTGCGCCCATGCCGTCCCTGCCCCCAAAAGAGCGACCGCACCCACGCCCATAGCAACCAATGCCCGTATCATGATTCATTCCTCAGCAGTTCTTTATCGTTTGCCGCATAAGCACTCGCTTTACGACAAACATTATTAGTTTTTCACACGCTATCACTGCATCGGATTTAGTTCAAAAATTATAGTGTTATGCGCACAAAAGCGTGAAAGTTGCTCTGGAGGCGGTCTTCGCACGGGCTGGATGGATTTGCTTTGTCCGATCCATTGAGTCGGATTGGATACAACTCGACACTCAAGGACGCATTTGAACCATCGTCGGCTGGATCACCGTTTTACGGATCGAAATTGATTGGTTCTGAGGTGGTGTCATGTTTCTCAGTGTTTTTGATGTTTTCAAGATTGGTGTTGGGCCGAGTAGTTCTCACACCATGGGGCCCATGGTGGCGGGTGGTGAATTCCTGCAGCGGCTGCGCGAGCAGGGTCTGGCACCAGCGCACCTGCGCGCCAGCCTTCACGGCTCTCTGGCCTTCACCGGCAAGGGCCACGCCTCTGACCGTGCGGTGATCCTTGGGCTGGCTGGGTTCCTGCCCCATGACTATGACCATGCTGCTGCTGAACAGGCGCTGGCAGTTATTGCTGAGACCAAAACCATCAGCGTTGACGGCCTGCCGCCCATGACCTTTGACCCGGAAGCCGATCTCCGTTTTGACTATGAACAGGTACTGGTCGGCCACGCCAATGGCATGAAGTTTATCGCGCTGGATGAACACGGCGCAGAACTCTACCGCGAGATTTACTACAGCATCGGCGGCGGCTTTGTGGTTACGGCCGCCGAACTCGAACATGTCGGCGAAGATGACGAAGCCGCCATCGCTGTCGTCCCCTATCCGTTCAGAAATGCGGAAGAAATGCTGGAAATGGCAAAAGCCAGCAGTCAATCCATTGCCGAGATGAAGCGCGCCAACGAGCTTACGTGCTGCGCATCCAGCGCTGAATTTGACACAGGCCTCGACCGCATATGGTCCGTCATGAAGGGCTGCATGCAGCGCGGTTTGGATGAAGCCGGTTCCCTGCCCGGCGGTCTGAACGTCAAGCGTCGCGCCCATGACATCCACCGTCAGTTGGTCGAAGAGCTTGGACAGAATGATCCGGCTCCGCACATCATCAACGACTGGATCAGCGTCTATGCCATGGCGGTGAACGAAGAAAACGCCGCCGGTGGGCAGGTCGTTACTG
>JBMTIF010000135.1:0-6326 GCA_049437045.1 Alphaproteobacteria bacterium
GGGAAACTGGCCAGCCACGTGTCGAACGTGGGCGATGCTAAAACATTGTTGGTTCACCCGGCGTCCACCACGCATATGCAGAGAGGCCCAGAACAGCGGAAACTGGCCGGTGTTCCGGATGACATGATCCGTCTGTCGGTTGGGATCGAGCATGCTGACGACATCATCGACGACCTGCGTGCAAGTCTGCGCGCGAGTCAGCGTTAAGCGCAGGCGAGGAGGAGGAAGACTGACATGAAGTCCGTAACCGTTCGCGGCGCACAGGCGCTTTACTTTGATGCTGGTCAGGCTGCCAAAGAAGGCCAGCCAAACATCGTTTTCGTCCACGGCTCAGGCTGTGACCACTCGGTCTGGGGCATGCAGTCCCGCTATTTCGCGTTCCACGGCTGGAACCTGTTTGCCGTTAACCTGCCTGGTCATGGGGTTGGAGCCAAGGTTTCCGATGGTCCGCCGCTTGAGTCCATTGAAGCCATGGCAGAGTGGCTGGTGGATTTCTTCGATGCGGTGGGCGTTGATCGCTGTACGCTGGTGGGACACTCCATGGGTTCGTTGGTTGCCATGGAAGCAGCAGCCAAAATAGGGGACCGGATTGAACACCTGATCCTGATGGGTGCGACGTCCAAAATGCCGGTCCACCCGGAACTGTTGCGGGCCTCTGACGCGCGAGAAGAAAAAGCCTGTGATTTGATGATGGACTGGGGGCATGGCCCCGCAGGTCATATGGGCGGCAACATCAATGCCGGTTCTTGGGCCAAGGGCGGTGCCAAGCGGATGATTATGCCGCGCGTCGCAGATGGCACGTTGGGTATCGATATGGCTGCCTGTAACGCCTATGCCGGCGGAGAAGCGGCCGTTGCAGCCCTGTCGGGGCGGACAACCGTGATCGCGGCACAGCAGGATAAGATGACCCCTGCAAAGAACGGCAAGGCGATTGCAGACGCGGTTGAGGGCGGTCGCTACATCCTTTTGCCAGCGATTGGGCACATGATGCTGGGCGAAGCGCCAAACGACTCTCTGCGCGCGCTCAAAGCAGCGGTTGGCTGACCTAACCAAAGCCAACAAACAGCCGACAAACTGCGCACGCTTTCTTGACTCCTTCCGGCTTTGACCTTCCTTGTACGGTAGAGGTTCAAACCGGGAGGAAACCATGACGGCTGACAACCCTGTTCGCTGGGAAGCGGACGGCGATGTACTTGTGATCACCATCGACAATCCACCAGTCAATGCCCTGCGTCTGGCTGTGCGAGAGGGCTTGATTGCCGCCGTCGATGCGTTGGAGGCTGACAGCTCGTTGGTTGGCGGGATTATCACCGGTGAGGGTCGCGCGTTTATCGCTGGGGCGGATATCACCGAGTTCGGCAAGCCCCCCATGAACCCGAACCTGAATGATGCAGTTTACAAGATTGAAGGCTCAGCCAAGCCAATCGTCGCAGCGATCAATGGCGTCGCGCTGGGGGGTGGTCTGGAAGTGGCTTTAGGCTGTCACGCGCGGATTGCGCACCCGAAGGCACGCGTTGGGCTGCCCGAAGTGCACTTGGGGCTTTTGCCGGGTGCAGGGGGAACGCAGCGCTTGCCTAGGGTTGCTGGTGTTGAGGCTTCTCTGGAGATCATCACCACCGGTAAACATATTCCCGCCGCGAAAGCTCATGGCATGGGCGTTCTGGATGGTGTGGACGAAGATTGCATTGGCGCTGCCAAGGCCAAGGCGCGGGAACTGGCCGCTGCCGGGGCTTGGCCTGTCATCGCGCAAATGCCGAACCCTGCGATTCCAGACGGTTTCTTTGACGCCGCGCGCGCGCAGATTGAGAAGAAAGCCCGGGGGCAGATGTCGCCGATCTTGTGTCTCGAAGCGGTCAAGGCAGCAACGGAGATTTCCTTTGCCGACGGCATGATCAAAGAGCGTGATTTGTTCATTGAGGGGCTTCAGAGCGACCAGTCTCGTGGCCTGATCCAAGCCTTCTTTGGCGAGCGCGAAGTGGCGAAAATCCCGGGTCTCGACCCTGAAGCCAAGCCGCGTGAAATCCAGACTGCTGCCGTGATTGGTGCAGGTACCATGGGTGGCGGTATCGCCATGTGCTTTGCCAACGCGGGTATTCCCGTCAAGGTTCTCGAACAAACGCAGGAGGCACTGGATAAAGGCCTCGGTGTCTGTCGTAAGAACTATGAAAATACGGCCAAGAAAGGCCGTCTGACCATGGAGCAGGTCGAACAGCGCATGGGCCTGTTCTCAGGTACCACGGACATCAACGACCTCGCCGATGTCGACATTGTCATTGAGGCGGTGTTCGAGAACATGGACGTGAAAAAGGATATTTTCACCCAGCTCGATGCCGTGTGCAAAGAGGGCTGTGTGCTCGCCACGAATACCTCGACGCTCGACATCAACCAAATTGCCAGCGTGACCAAGCGCCCGCACGATGTGATCGGCATGCACTTTTTCTCGCCGGCCAACGTCATGCGCTTGCTTGAGAACGTGCGCGGTGATGCGACAGCGGATGATGTAATCCTGACCGCGATGAACATGGGCAAGCGTCTGGGCAAGGTTTCGGTGCTGGTGGGCGTTTGTGACGGTTTTGTCGGCAACCGCATTTTGCACGAATACATCCGATGGGCGTCGATCCTGCTCGAAGATGGCTGCCTGCCAGAGCAGATTGACAAGGTGTGGACCGACTTCGGCATGCCGATGGGCCCATTTGCCATGTCGGACCTGGCTGGGTTGGACGTCGGCTACCGCATCCGAAAGGAGCAGGAAGCCACACGCTCGTCGAACGTGCGCTACGTCCATATTGCGGACAAGGTCGTAGAAATGGGCCGCTTGGGGCAAAAGACCGGCGGCGGATTCTTTGACTACATTGATGGCTCACGCGTGCCAGTGCCGAATGCCGAAGTCACGGCACTTGTGCTGGCCGAAAGCGAGCGTAAGGGGATTGAGCGTCGGGAGTTCTCGGACGAGGAAATCCTCAATGCCCTGACAGATCTGATGACCAACGAAGGCGCAAAGATCCTCGAAGAAGGCATCGCCATGCGCCCGGTTGACGTCGATATCACCTACATCTTTGGCTACGGCTACCCGGCGTACCGGGGCGGGCCAATGCACCGTGCTGACGCCGTGGGGCTGGCGGAAACGCTGGAGCGGATCAAGGCGCGTTATGAGGAAACTGGCGATCATTCCTGGAAGCCTGCAGCCCTGCTGGAGCAGCTGGTGGCTGAAGGTCGGACTTTCGCCGAATGGAGCAAGGCCCGCGCGGCCTGAGTGGAGGAACAAAACCCATGTCGAACATCAATATTGGCGCGCGTGAAGCCGTCATCGCATCTTTTGCCCGAACCCCGATTGGCAAGGCCTATCGCGGCGCTTTCAACGACACGGGCGCTCCTGTCATCGCTGGTGCTGCAATCGCTGCGGCGGTTGAGCGTGCGGGTATCGATGGGGCTGAGGTCGATGACTGTGTCATGGGCTGCGCCATGCCGCAGGGTTCCACGGGCCTGAACATCGGTCGCGCAGCGGCGCTGGCCGGTGGTCTGCCGGTTACCGTTTCCGGGATGACCATGGACCGACAGTGCTCGTCAGGCATGATGGCGATTGCCACAGCCGCGAAGCAAATCATCGCCGATGGCATGACCACGGTTGTGGGTGGCGGTGTAGAGTCGATCTCGCTGGTCCAGAACGAGCACCAGAACACGCACCGTCTGGTCGATCCGGGCGTACTGGCTCATGCGCCAGACTACTACATGCCGATGCTGCAAACCGCTGAAACAGTTGCCAAGCGCTACAATATTTCGCGGGAAGTCATGGACCACTACGGCGCCGCGTCCCAGTCCAAGGCTATCGCCGCGAACGAGGCTGGCAAGCTGGCCGCCGATGTGATTTCCATGACCGTAACCAAGAAGGTTATGGACAAGGAAACCAAGGAAGTCTCCGACGTGCAAGTCACCGTTGATCGTGACGAAGGCCTGCGCCCTTCGACTTACGAACAGGTGGCCAGCCTGCGCACGGTGATCGAAGGCGGCACGATTACTGCGGGTAACGCCTCGCAGCTGTCTGATGGTGCTGCGGCAACAGTCGTTATGGAACGTGGCGAAGCGGAAAAGCGCGGGATTACGCCTTTGGGGTACTACCGCGGCATCGCCGTGGCTGGTTGTGAGCCGGATGAAATGGGTATTGGCCCTGTATTCGCCGTGCCAAAGCTGCTCAAGGCTCATGGTCTGAGCATCGACGATATCGGTGTGTGGGAGCTGAACGAAGCCTTTGCTGTCCAAGTGCTGTACTGCCGGGACCAGTTGGGCATTCCGGATGAGAAGCTGAACATCAACGGTTCTTCAATTGCAATCGGTCACCCGTACGGGATGACGGGCGCGCGGTTGGTTGGTCACGCACTGATGGAGGCAAAGCGCCAGGGTGAGCGCTACGCTGTTGTCACCATGTGTGTGGGCGGTGGCATGGGCGCAGCGGGCTTGTTTGAAGTCGCCTGAGACCTTTCAGGTTCAAAGTGGTTGGGCAAGGTCGAGAAAAGTGTACTAGACTGAAGCAAATCTACTTTTGAACTGTTGGGGCTTTCCATGCGTTTGTCTGTTCTGGCCTTATCGATCCTGGGGCTGTGTGTCTTCACAGCCCAAACTCAGGCTCAATCTTGTACCGAATTGGTGGCTCAGCGGGATACGGGTCTGAGCAGCCTGCTCGCCGCACAGAGTGCAATCCCGAGCGACGCCGAGGTGCTGACGCTGCAGCGCGAAGTCAGTGACACGGTTTCCGCTCTGGAACTGGCCAAGCGAACCATGGAGAACGCCATCCCCAACTTCGCCAACGAAGTGGGGGAGTTTGATCAGATGGTGATGTCTTTCGTCGACAGCGAACAGTCTGAAGACGTGTTGAAGGCGCAAATTGATGATGCGGTGGAGGAACTGCGCTCCGCAGCTTATCAGCTGATAGAAATACGCCGCGCAGAAGCTGCGGTGCGAACCATGAACGACCAGCTGGTCGAGCGGGTTACGGCCTACAATGACAAGGTCACGACCTACAACGATCTGGCGCAAGCTTTTCAGGAGCTTCAAGGGCGTTTGCAAACAGAGTGCGGCATCACGCCTGTTGTGAGTTTTGCGGACAAGACTCAGGGTACGTGACCGTAAAAAATGGAGAAATACGATGGACTTGAAGTTCTCTGACGAAGATCTCGCCTTCAAGAAAGAGATCGAAGATTTTTGCGAAAATCATGTCTCGAAAGAGACCCGGCAGAAAATCGCGCTGGGCCACCGCCTGAGCAAGCAAGACATCGTCGACTATCACAAGGTCCTCAATGACCACGGCTACGGCGTTCCAAACTGGAAGGCAGAGTGGGGTGGACGCGATTGGTCCTCTATCCAGCATCAGATTTTTGACGACGTGACTGCAGCTTACGACTGCCCCCGCCGCCTCGCTTTTGGCGTATCGATGGTGGGGCCGGTATTGCAGGCCTTTGGCTCGCGGGAGCAGCAGGAAAAGTATCTGCCCCGGATTGCTCGCTTGGATGACTGGTGGTGTCAGGGTTTCTCCGAGCCTGGCGCAGGTTCCGATCTCGCATCACTGAAAACCACAGCCGTGCGCGATGGTGATGAGTACGTCCTAAATGGTCAGAAGACCTGGACCACCTACGCCCAGCACGCTGACATGATGTTCATTCTGACTCGCACGGACAGCGAATGTAAGCCGCAGGAAGGGATTTCCTTCATGCTGCTCGACATGAAAACACCGGGCGTAACCGTCAAGCCGATCATCCTGCTCGATGGCTATCACGAGGTGAACGAGGTCTTCTTTGACGACGTTCGTATCCCGGCAGAAAACCTGGTGGGCGAAGAAAACAAGGGTTGGGACTATGCCAAGTTCCTGCTCGCGCATGAGCGTTTCGGCATCGCACAAATTGGCTTCGCCAAAAACCAGCTCAAGCGTCTGAAGGACATCGCAGCAAAAGAGAAAACCGAAACCGGTGCGCGCTTGGTCGATGATGTTTTCTTCAAGCAAAAGATTGCTGAAATCGAAATGGATCTGACCGCGCTGGAGGTTACCAACCTGCGCGTTTTGGCCGATGCTAAGAACCAGTCTGACCTGACCTTTGCTGGCATGCTGAAAATCCGTGGTTCCGACCTGAACCAGAAGCTGACGCGCCTCATGATGGAAGCTGTTGGACCGGCTGCCGCAGTGGAGCAGCAGGATCTTGTCCTGCACGGCCGCAATGAGCCGCCTTTGGGGCCTGAGTATGCGGGCGGGGCAGCACCGTCGTATCTGAACAACCGCAAGCTCTCGATCTTCGGGGGCTCCAACGAAATTCAGCGTACGCTCATCGCCAAGGCCATGC
>JBMTIF010000136.1:0-6287 GCA_049437045.1 Alphaproteobacteria bacterium
CCCGCAAGACCGGTGCTTTCCAAATTGCTGTAAACGCCCCCGGAACCACTCATGTAGAGTTGTGCTTGAGCTGTGCTGGGTAGGATCAGTGCCGCCAGCGTCGAAAAGATGAAACCGATAAGACGAAGGGGCATTTTGATAACTCCTACAATTGAAGCCGTGGCAGGGTCGGACCGGCTAGGTATCCGCGCGAGTATTCGGACGCATTTGGCGTGATGCCAATGTCAGCACAAATGTTCTGCAGCTTTTCGAGGCGGTTTTCGTAGCCTTGCTGTGCATGATACACGCCCGTCTGATACCAGTTGGCTTCGGTACACAAGCGCTGATCGCCACTGCCGCAAGCGACCAGTACAAGCGCTGATGCTGCGGCGGCAGTAATGGCCAAACCCTGCTTCAAGTTTCCCATTTTTTAGTCCTTTCCAAAGCTACTCGCTTGGGCAACTGCCAAGCAATGTGTAGTAAACCCAGCCTTGACGGCCAAATTGTGTGCGCACCTGGTTCCAGGTACCGTCGCCGGTGCGCCGTTCGATGAATACCGGTACACCCGGCTGGAGGATCGTTACGATGTTGAAGTCCGTTCCTGGCCCCGATCGCAAGTTGGTTGCGCGCACCATGCATTCCCGCTCCAGATCATTCAGCCCAGAGGTTGGCGCAACCTTGATTTCTGGCGCTCCGGGCAATCGAGCGTCTGGGCCCAGCGCGATTTCCAGAGGTTCGAAGGCCTCGGTCGAAATGGCCTGACGCTCAAACAGATTGACCGGCAGGGAGAATTGAGAGCTTGCCGGTTGAAATCCACCTATGGCTTCGGTGATACGAATTCCATCAAGCTGGCAGGGTCCGTCAAAAGCAAACTCCCGAATGCGCTTTGATAAGCGCGTCCCGTCGAGATCCGACACGGAAGCCTCGGTCAGACCAATGATCCTCCCCTCCCGGGCAAGTTCGATGTTGAACTTCACTTCTGAAAGCGGGCTTGAGCCCTGAGCATCAACGAAAAACTGGTAGTAGCATCGAGCATCCGTGAGAGGAAACTTCACCGAGTGAACCACCTTCAACGAAAAACTGACGGTATCATTCAGCGTCTGAACGGCACTGGCTGCAGAGGTCAGATCCGCGAGAATATCGCTGTTGCCTTGTTGGGCATTTGCCGGGGAAATAGGGTTTAGGACTGCAAAAATCGTCAACCAGAACGCTGCCAGCTTCTTCAGGTTAGGCACTCACGTGCTCCTCATGGCTCCAATCTCCGTAAGCCGGCGCATAATGACAAATAAATATCTCGGAATCCAGCTAAATTCAGTGAGTTATGCGCGATTATCTCTATCTTAAAGTTTGGTCGCGTTGCGTATGGAACGCCACTGGCCAGCCTCAGAGACAAGGCTGCACCCGTGGACAGTGCAACCCCGGCGCAATACACAAAAAGAAAGGAATATGTTTTCACGCAAGGACCAATAGACATGGCTCACAACATCCTCGTTCTCCCCGGTGACGGCATCGGTCAGGAGGTGATGACACAGGTTCGCCGCACCATTGACTGGTTTGGCGAGAATCGCGGTCTGGACGTGAATATCACGGAAGACAAAGTTGGCGGCGCGGCCTACGACGCCTATGGGGCACCGATCACCGACGCGATCATGGACAAGGCTTTTGCTGCCGACTGTGTCCTGTTCGGCGCTGTTGGTGGGCCACAGTACGATACTCTGGACTTCTCCCTACGCCCCGAGCGCGGCTTGCTGCGTCTGCGCAAGGATTTGGAACTGTTCGCAAACCTGCGTCCGGCAATCTGTTTCGATGCCCTGGCCGAGGCCTCTTCTCTCAAGAAAGAACTGGTGTCCGGTCTCGATATCATGATCGTGCGAGAACTGACGGGCGGCGTCTACTTTGGTGAACCTCGCGGGATCAGCGATCTGCCCAATGGTGAGCGTCGCGGTATCAACACCCAAGTGTACGACACCTACGAAATTCGCCGGGTTGCCCGTGTCGCCTTTGACCTCGCTCGCAAGCGTGGAAATCTCGTGCACTCCTCGGAAAAGAACAACGTGATGGAATCCGGCATTCTCTGGAAAGAGGAAGTGCAGTGGGTGCATGACAACGAGTTTGCAGACGTAAAACTCGACCACATCCTTGCGGATAACTGCGGCATGCAGCTGGTTCGCGCGCCAAAGCAGTTTGACGTGATTGTTACGGACAACCTGTTCGGTGACATGCTGTCCGACGTTGCCGCTATGTTGACGGGCTCACTGGGCATGTTGCCTTCGGCGTCTCTGGGTGCCAAGGACGAAGAAACTGGCAAGTCGCACGCCCTGTATGAGCCTGTGCACGGCTCCGCCCCGGACATTGCGGGTCAAGACAAGGCCAACCCGCTGGCGTGTATTCTCTCTTTAGCGATGGCGCTGCGCTACTCGCTGGACAAAGGCGACGACGCGGACCTGCTCGAAGCAGCGGTTGACCGTGTTCTGGGTTCTGGCATTCGGACAGGCGACATCATGTCTGAAGGCTCCACATTGACGAGCTGCACCGGCATGGGCGATGCCGTGTTGGCAGAACTCTCCAAGTCAATCTCCGGTTAATCGAGGAAACACACAACATGGGTTACACGGTTGCAGTGGTCGGCGCGTCCGGCAACGTAGGTCGCGAAATTCTCTCCATCCTCGATGAGCGTCAGTTTCCGGTGGACAAGGTTCACGCGGTTGCTTCCAGCCGCTCTGCGGGTCAGGAAGTCAGCTTTGGTGAGGAAAAAATCCTCAAGATCGAAGACCTTTCGACCTTCGATTTCAGCAATGTCGACATCGCCCTGTTCTCACCCGGTGGTGCGGTGTCTGCGGAGTATGCGCCAAAGGCAGCGGCTGCGGGTTGTATCGTCATCGACAACACTTCCCACTTCCGCATGGACCCGGATTGCCCGCTGATCGTGCCTGAAGTGAACGCCCACGCTCTGGAGCCATGGGCTGCTCAGGCGAACCGGAAAAACATCATCGCCAACCCGAACTGTTCCACAATTCAGCTGATGGTGGCGCTCAAGCCGCTGCATGACAAAGCCACGATCACGCGGGTTGTGTGTTCCACCTACCAGTCGGTTTCCGGCGCAGGCAAAGAAGCGATGGATGAGCTGTTCCGCCAAACCCGGGGGGTTTACGTGAACGAGCCGGTGATGCCAGAGCAGCTGACCAAGGAAATCGCCTTCAACTGTATTCCGCACATCGACAAATTCATGGATGACGGCAATACCAAGGAAGAGTGGAAAATGACGGTCGAGACCAAAAAAATTCTCGACCCGAAGATCAAGCTCGCTGCGACCTGTGTCCGCGTACCGGTTTTCATCTCTCATGCGGTGTCGGCAAACGTCGAGTTCGAAAAACCGATTACCACAGCTGAAGCCCGTGAAGCCTTTTCCGCTCAAGAGGGCTGTATCGTAGTCGACCACCGCCAGGACGAGGGCTACGTCACGCCCAAGGAAGCCGCTGGTGAAGATGCGGTCTACGTCTCTCGTATTCGCGAAGACGCGACCACCGAAAACGGACTGGCGTTTTGGTGCGTATCCGACAACCTGCGCAAGGGCGCGGCCTTGAACGCAGTCCAGATTGCGGAAAAGCTGGTCGAGATGAAGATCGTTTAACCTGCGAACTGTTCTGCTGTGAAACAATAAAGGCTCCTGCAAATGCGGGAGCCTTTTTGTTTAAGCCGTACCTTGATGGTTAGAGCGCTGCTTCGGCTGCGTCGGAGAGCGACGTGATCGCCTTAAGCTCGTTCTTCACACCGCTGTCGATCCCCAGCACGCCCATCCACATCCGCAGTTGGCGGTCCGAAATGACCAATTCATCAGTGACGCGTACCTCGGTGGTTCCATCGCCTTGGTCGTACATTTCGACTTTGCGCGTGGTCCGCACCGGCACGTCTTCTGGGTCGATGGTGTAAGCGTAGACCCAGCGGGTTCCATCGGAAGGTTGCTCGGCACGCGTACGAACGTAGCGCGTGTAATAGTTTCGATCTTCGTGACGGGATGTCCAACCGGCCAGCCCGCGGGCATCCTCAACAATGTTCTCGAACTCAACCTCGTCGAACCGCTCCTTGAGCACGCCTGGCGTATTCAAGACCAGCCAAACTGCCTCCGCGGGAGAATCTACGGTCTCCGTCGCCGTTGCACTCAACACCTCGGGCAGTTGCCACGCTCTCCAGAAAGTGCTTCCCGCGAAAAAGACAACAGCGGCCAGAAATGCGATGACGGCCCAAGGCAGAAGACGACGGATCATAGGACTATAAAGAGCCTCGATTAGGACTGGGTCAAACGGGCCAGCTCAGCATCCACATCTTTTTTGAGTTGCTGCTTCAGGCCAAAACGATGGACGACTTCATAGACCAAAAACGTAGGCCCGAGCAGGCCCTGAAACAGATTGTCGAGCAGCGCTGGACGCCGACCTTCGTAGGCGTGACCGACCAGCTGAAAGCCCCAGCCCACAACCTGCAAGCCAACCGCCAGAATGATTTTCCACATCACGGAGAGGTTCGGGTCGTACCACGTGATCCCCAGCCATAGAAATGGCAAAGCCAACAGCACCACAATACCGCCGATCAGCAGGTCCATCGACATCCACAAAACAGCGAAAGCAACAAAGATATAGAGCGACAGCGGTTGCCCCAACAGCTTTGGCCAGGACGCAACAAACAGCACGCCAATGACGATCAGTGGAATACCAATGAAGTGCGTCGCCTCATTCCGCGCATCCGTATGATAGCTTGCGTAGCCCGCCAGTTGCTTTGTGTAGAGTTCTGTAAACATCGGTTACCCTCCCATGAAATCGATTCAATTCGTCGTATAACACAGGAGGGTTCGGGTTTGCACCGGCCTATTCGGCGTTGAAGAAGCCTTTAACCTTATTGAGGAATTTTGAGGCTAGAGGAGAATGAGCATTCCCCTCTTTCTCAAACTCTTCGAGCAGCTCTTTTTGTCTTTTGGTCAGGTTTGTCGGGGTTTCCACTTCAACCCGGACATAGAGATCACCCCGATCTGATCGGCGATAAATCGACATGCCTTTGCCACGCAGACGAAGCTGCTGACCGGACTGTGCGCCAGCTGGGATTTTCACGCGAACCCTCGCGCCGTCGATGCTCGGCACTTCGATATCCCCGCCCAGAGCCGCGGTCGTAATCGCTACTGGCATCGAGATAAACAAGTGCTGCGCTTCGCGATCGAACAGATCGTGATCTTTGATATTGAGGAAAATGTAGAGGTCACCAGAAGGCCCGCCGCGCTGCCCCAACTCACCCTCACCCGACAGCCGAATGCGCGTGCCGTCTTCGACACCCGCGGGAATGTTAACCGACAGCTGCTTATCCTTGGCCACTTTGCCTGCGCCCGAACAGGTGCCGCAGGGATCGCTGATGACCTGCCCCTGCCCCTGACAGGCCGGACAGCCGCGCTCCATTGCGAAAATGCCGTTCTGCGTGCGCACACGACCGCGACCCGCGCAGGTGCCACAGGTCACTGGACTGGTGCCTGGCTTCGCGCCAGACCCGGAACAGGTCGAACACGACTCTGCCGATGGTACTTTGATCTGGGTGGTTTTACCCTCGAAAGCCTCTTCGAGACTGATGGACATATTGTACTGCAGGTCCGAACCGCGACCCGGCTGGCTGCGTCCACCGCCTCTGCGTCCACCAAAGGCTGAACCGAACATCTCTTCAAAGATATCGCCAAAGCCGTCAAAGCCCGCAGCGCCAGCGCCGCCACCGAAGGGGTTGCCACCACCACCCTGCTCAAAGGCTGCGTGCCCGAACTGGTCATAGGCCGCACGCTTCTGTGGGTCCTTCAGCGCGTC
Organism: Alphaproteobacteria bacterium; assembly: GCA_049437045.1. Lineage (GTDB taxonomy): Bacteria > Pseudomonadota > Alphaproteobacteria > UBA7985 > UBA7985 > UBA7985. The sequence goes on from JBMTIF010000136.1 coordinate 5,811, forward strand.
ATAGGCTTCATTAACTTCCTTGAAAGTCTTCTCAGCCGCTTCATCACCGGGATTGCGGTCAGGGTGATGCTCCATCGCCAGCTTGCGAAAAGCCGACTTCAGCTCCTTCTCCGTAGCGGATTTGGAAACGCCTAGAACGTCATAGTAATCGCGTTTTGACATGGGACTGCACTCCAGACTTGAAGGGGGCCTTGGTTGGCCCGCTTCCGTCACTCCGCTGCATGCCCGGCATGGCGTGAACCACGCCGGTCATGCGGTGGCAGTTGGTTATTTGTCGTTGTCGTTAACTTCTTCGAAGTCAGCGTCAACCACGTCATCATCACCCATACCTGCGCCGCCGGCCATGTCTTCAGGATTGAAGCCAGCACCGCCTTCGGCCGCGTTGGGGTCACCGTAGATCGCAGAACCAACAGCCATCATCGCTTCAGAGAGCGCTTCGGTCTTGGAACGGACATCATCGAGGTCTTCGGTCGAAGA
>JBMTIF010000137.1:0-6272 GCA_049437045.1 Alphaproteobacteria bacterium
GCACGGCGAATGACCGGCTCGATCAGCCGGTGCCACATGGTGGTGCTGACCAGGAAGGACTTGTAGTAAAAGCCTGCCGGAATAAACCGCGCCATCACAGAGTTGATCGCGCCAATATCGAAATTCAGATTCGGGAAGGCGTTAACCGACTTGGTCGTCAGCCCCTGACGCAGTTCGGTAAAGGTCGCCCGGTTGTTGGCTTCCCGCGTGCCCTTTTCACCCTCAGTGATGTTGCAGTCGATCAGCGCATTCGGCTCTTCCACGCCGGCGGAAACAATGCCGCGAGGACGGTGATACTTGAATGAACGCCCGACCAGATGCACGCCGTTCGCCAACAGGGCCGAGGCAACCGTGTCGCCGCGATAGCCTGTATAGGTCTGGCCATCAAAGGTGAAGGTAAGCGGCTCGGACCGGTCAATGCGACCACCAGCAGGAAGACGGAAAGTCTGGCTCATGCCCCTGCCTCCCCATTTTCGTAGTCAAAGGAAAGTTCTTCCCCTTCTACCCGGCTTTCCGGCACGGGTGAGGTCTCACCGGACTTGTAAGTCGCAAGAATTTCCGAGGAAACAGTATCGCGGGCCGCGTTGAAGAACTTGCGGCATCCCGCAGCATGGTTCCAACGCTCATGCGCCACGCCCTTGATGTTTTTCTGGTAGTAGACCCAGCGCGCCCAGTTGTGGTCGTCCAGGGTCTCGCCAGCGGCTTCGGGACGCGGCTTGTGCGCTTGATGGGCAAAGGAGAATTCCACCTCGGGGCGTTCTTCTTCGCAGTACGGGCAACGGATCAATAGCATGGTTGTCGTCTCGTCTTAGTGCGCAACAGCGGCAGCGCCGTGCTCGTCAATCAGGAAGCCCGTTTCAAAACGCGACAGCGCGAACGGTGCAGTTAATTCAGTCGGCTCGCCCTTGGCGATATGCGCGGCAAAAGCATGTCCGGAGCCCGGTGTCGCCTTGAACCCGCCGGTACCCCAACCGCAATTCAGGTACATGTTGCCCACCGGCGTCGATGTCAGGATTGGGCTTGCATCCGGGCAGACGTCCACGATGCCACCCCACTGGCGCAGCATCTTCATCCGCTTGTACTGCGGGAACAGCTCACAGATCGCGATCAACGTTTCTTCAGCCAGATGCTGAGAACCCCGCTGACCGTAGGAGATGTACTGGTCCACCCCCGCGCCAATCACCAGCTCGCCCTTGTCAGACTGAGAGATGTAGGCGTGAACAGCGTTGGACATCACGACGTTATGGATGGTGGGTTTGATCGGTTCGGAGACCAGCGCCTGCAACGGATGACTTTCCACAGGCAGACGGAAACCGGCCATTGATGCCAGAACTGACGAGTGACCCGCCGGCACAAGCCCAACTTTCTTCGCACCAATCCGGCCCTTGGTGGTCTGCACGCCCTTGACCACGCCGCCTTCGATATCAAAGCCGGTGACCTTGCAGTTCTGGATGATATGGACCCCCATTTCATCGCACTTTCGGGCATAGCCCCACGCAACGGCATCATGACGCGCGGTGCCGCCCCGCGGCTGGTAGGATGCTCCCAAAACCGGATAACGGCCACCACCGCGCAAGTCGATGCCCGGCACCACCTTCTTTACGCCAGCGGCATCGAGGTAAATCGAATCAATACCGTTGAGCCGGTTAGCGTTTACGCGGCGCTGCGTATCGCGCACGTCGGTCAGGTTATGGGCGAGGTTGAGAACGCCACGCTGACTGAACATGACGTTATAGTTCAGTTCTTGTGTCAGACCTTCCCACAGCTTCATCGCATGCTCATACATGGCCGCTGATTCGTCCCACAGGTAGTTGGAGCGCACGATGGTCGTGTTCCGCCCTGTGTTGCCGCCGCCGATCCAGCCTTTTTCCAACACCGCAATATTCGTAATGCCGTGCTCTTTGGCCAGATAGTAAGCCGTAGCCAGACCATGACCACCGCCGCCGACAATGATGACGTCATAGGCATCAAGGGGTTCCGGGCTGCGCCACTGCTGTTCCCAATTCTGATGATACGACAACGCGTTGCGGAACAAAGCCAAGGCATTGAAACGCTGCTTCTTTGCGGGTTGAGCGGTCATTGTGTTGTCCACGATGAAGGTTGGGTTTTCTGAGGATGGCTTGCGCCTAACTCTCAATCTACAACCGTTAGAAGGCGTCGCAAACATGCCTGCCCGCGCCGCAGTGTCGCAAAGGTGTCGCACCTCTCACTCATGACCCCAAAACCCCGTTCCATTGAAACGCGCGTTACACGCTGTGAGGGGTTCTTTTTAATTATTCTCGCCCAGTGCCATTTTGCCCTTGCGCGGCGAATTAATTCAAAGCAATGCTCAGTGGAAATTGCCGTTTCGCGTCAAGCATCAATCTATTCGCGCCTTTTGTGGAGACACGCCCGTAAATGTTTGGTTCTCGCCCCACAGATTACCCACAAAAACTGGGTTTCATCCTGACAGATCAGTTCTCGATGATGGCTTTTGCCAGTGCAATCGAAACGCTTAGGATGGCGAATCGGTTGAGCAATAAGCAGCTCTACGAATGGGTGCTCGTGTCGGATACAGGACAAGGCGTAACCTGCTCAAACGGCATCACCATCCCAGTTGATGGTCCCTTGGAAACCGCTCTGGACTGCGTCTCAGTGACCATCTGTTCTGGTCTGGACGTGCACAAGGTTGATACGGCGCTGGTGATTCCATTCCTGCGCAAAGCCGCGTCCCAAGGGTTGGAGATTGGCGCGATCTGTACCGGGGCATTCATCCTTGCCAAATCCGGCCTACTGGATGGCCATACCTGCACCATCCACTGGGAAAATCTTGCCGCCTTTACCGAGCTTTTCCCGAACATTGAAGTAACCACGGAAGTCTTCGAAATCGACCGCAAGCGTTACTCCTGTTCCGGGGGTACCGCGGCCTTGGACCTGATGTTGAATCTGGTAGCCCTGCAGCATGGCCATGAGTTGGCTGCCGCTGTCGCCGATCAATTGCTTCACGAGCGCATCCGCGATCATCGCGATCAGCAGCGCGTGGCCCTGCCTGCGCGCCTTGGCGTTCGTCACCCTAAGCTTCTTGCTGCCATCAAAGCGATGGAAGAAAACCTCGAAGAGCCGCTGACCCGAGGCGAACTGGCCGAAATGGCTTGCCTGTCGACCCGCCAGTTGGAGCGTTTGTTCCGCAAGTACATGAACCGCTCGCCAGCGCGTTATTACCTTGAGCTCCGCTTGAACAAATCCCGCTTGCTGCTGCTGCAAACACCAATGCCAGTTATTGATGTTGCCTTGGCCTGTGGTTTCGTCTCCGCATCACACTTTTCGAAGTGTTACCGGGATTTCTTTGGCAAAACTCCGCGTCAGGAACGCTCGGGCACGGTTGACGCAGGCGATCTTGGTTTCGATCCGGACGAGGAGACCAACTACGAGGAAGAAGCGGCTTAGAGCAGATAACCTGCCGCTACAAACCCGACCAGAATCACAAAGAGGAGCAACAGTGTCATCACTCCACCGTTGCTCTTTATCAATCGCTTGGCCGGCTCCCCGAGATACCAGAACAGCACCCCAAAAACGAGGAACCGCAGCACGCGACCGGCCAGAGCCACGACGAGAAACAGTGGCAGATTGAACTTAATCAGTCCCGCACCGATACACACCACTTTAAACGGTATCGGCGTCACAGCACCCAGAAAGATCAGCCAAGCACCCGCCGCTTCGTTAGCCTGCATACGTTCGGTAAAGCCTTGCACTTCACCCGCGACGCCCAAAGCCTGTAACATAGGCCGCGCCAAGGTCTCGTAAAAACCCCACCCCAGCAGATACCCCAGCAAGCCGCCCAAGACGCTGGTCAGGGTTCCAATGATGATAACCACTGGAATGCGTCGCTTGGCAGAGAGCATGATTGGAACCGAAACCGCATCAACGGGGATCGGCAAAAAGGCGCTTTCCGCAAAACTGACCCCACCCAGCAACCAAAGCGCAGATCGTGAACCCGCCGCGCGTTCAGCCCTGTCGTAGAGTGATTGAAAGCCCAATGCCATTCGGTGCCTGCCCTTTGAATCCAGAAACACAAAAGTACGCTCTGTGCGCTGGCTACATGGTGGTTTCCCGCAGCCTTGTCACCCCATCAATCGCCGTGGCCCATACAAAATCCCTCGAACACAGGGAAAATCTCTGCCAAAAAAGACCCTATGAGTGAAAACGAACAGACTCAGAGCACCGAGCAAGCGGATGAAACACCTGAAAATTCCGCGCGCCTAACTGCCAAAGAAGCGTTGCTGAATGTCGGGCGTTTCTTCAGGTTCCTTGGTGTGCGCGTCGTGCTGAACATCATCTTCAGCCCCATCATCGCGCTTATTCTGCTGGCACTCGGTTTCATCTGGACAACGACCTTCGGCCTGCCCGGTAACGTGACAGCCACCCCCCTGCTATGGATGCCTGCTCAGCTTATATCACTCGCGATCCTTGGGGGACTGATGTGGGGCGCGATGGAGGCGACGCGCACGTTTCTCTGTCGCTTTGGCCTGCCGTTGCAGCAGAAACCAGGCCGCTTCCTTCGTCTGCTGACCATCGGTGGATGGTTCCTTGGCTCCTTGGGGATTGGGCGGCTCGCAACATTTGCCCTGCCCCTGATTAAAGGCTGGAACCTTTCGATCTGGCTCGCGGGGTTTGTTGCCGTCGAACTGGCACTCTACTTTGCCATCGAACTGACGCTGTGCCGCTTGTTTCCTCGTTTCAAGGCAAGAAACGAAGAATCCGCTTAGTCGCCACGACGTCGACGACCGCCTCTCCGGCGTCCGCCACCGTCCTCACCCGCTGACATAGCCGCCATCTTCGCTGGCAACTGAACGACCGTCGCAAGGTTCAGGAAATCGGCTGTTTTATGCGGAATGGCCATAGCCTCGACAAAGTGCTGCTGGAACATCGGCTCCACGGCAGTTTCGATCTTTTCGACTTCGCGCACCACCTGCTCGATATCCTGTCGCGCCTGAGCGTTCAGAAGTGCGATACGGGCACCGGTTCCGGCTGCATTACCCACCGAAGCCACGTGCGCAAGGTCACAGTCGGGGATCATTCCCAGCACCATTGCGTGCTTCACATCGATATGCGAGCCAAAGGCACCGGCAAGATAAACTTTTTCCACCGGGCGCATGTCGCCATCGGCTTCCAACTTATCCTTCAGCAAACGATATCCTGCATACAGTGCTGCCTTTGCCATTTGGATGGCCCGAACATCGTTCTGCGTGACTGTAATGGTCGGCCCGTCATCGGCGCTGGCGTCGAACAGCGTATAGGAAAATGTCCGACCATCGGCAACGATGCGAGGCGTCTGCGCCTGCTTGTTGCCGTCGATCATCCCGTCTTCGTTCATCAATCCGGCCAGGAACATCTCGGATAGGGCTTCAATGATTCCGGAACCACAAATTCCGGTAATCCCGGTTTTCTCCGTCGCTTCATCAAAGCCTTCTTCGTCAGACCACAAATCCGAACCAATGATCTTGAACGCAGGTTCCAGCGTGTCGCGGTCGATTTTCACCCGCTCAATCGCCCCCGGCGCTGCGCGTTGACCACTGGAAATCTGCGCGCCTTCAAAGGCTGGACCGGTTGGAGAAGACGCTGCCAAAACGCGAGTATTATCGCCCAACAGCATTTCTGCGTTGGTGCCCACGTCCACGATAAATGTCAGCTTGTCACTCAGATCTGGCCGCTCCGCCAGAGCAACACCAGCCGTATCAGCACCCACATGACCGGCGATACAAGGCAGCACGTAGGCCAACGCACCGGGATGGAAGTTCAGATCCAGATCGCGCGCTTTCAGCCGCGTACCGAAATCAGTCGCCAGCGCAAACGGTGCACCGCCCAGTTCGACAGGGTCCATACCCAGCAGCAAGTGATGCATGATCGGGTTGGAGACCAGAGCGATGTCGAGAATATCGGTGACATGCGCACCAGCTTCTTTTGTCGTCGCCTCGGCAAGATCATTCAGCGCTTCCCGAACGGTTTCGGTCATTTCCTTGTCGCCGCCGGGATTCATCATGGAATACGAAACGCGAGACATCACGTCTTCGCCAAAACGGATTTGCGGGTTCATCAAACCGCTGGAGGCCAAGACTTCACCGGTGGCGAGGTCGCACAGGTGCGCAGCAATCGTTGTGGAACCCAGATCAACAGCGAGACCGAAGACCTGTTCCTTCAAACCGGGCCAGAGCGCGATCAGTTCCTTGCCGTCGCGCACCGCCGCCGTCACCTGCCACTTACCCTTGCGCAAGATCGGCTGCATGGTGCGCATG
>JBMTIF010000138.1:0-6262 GCA_049437045.1 Alphaproteobacteria bacterium
CGGTTACGGAGCTTGGGGGTGATGGAGACATCAATACTTCATACTTTGGCACCAATGGCGCGGACTATCACGATGTTGCTGTAGGCGATATCGATGGTGACGGAGACCTCGACGTGGTTGTTGCCGGGCGCGATGACGGCGAAAACATCGTTGAGATCTGGGAAAGTAACGGCAGTGGCAGCTTCTCACGCGAGTTTAGAGCGGAAGAAGGTGGCGGCCTGTCGACACTCGATAGCCTTGGTCAGATATCGGACGTGGTGATCGGTGAGTTCGACGGCTCGGGCGATCTCGATATCTTCGTCACCAATGATGGCGGTGATGACAGCGTGATTACCCTTTCTGGCAATTACAGCGGTGACGTGGAGACCTTCCCCGGTCTGGAAGCGGATTCAGAAAGCGTGGTTGTCAGCGAGCGGTATATTAACTCAAGCACTGACTATGTCGCTTCACTGGTTGGTGGACACATCTCCTGGATCAACGTCGAGGACGGCGTGCAGGAAGACGAAGTGGCCGGAGACTACGTCGATCTGGCTGTATACCGAGACATGGTATTCGCTGCGGAGCAGTCACGCATCGACGTGTTCGAGGCGGACTCCAATAGTCTGGAGAGCGAAACCAGCGGCATCATTACAGGCCTGAACAACGTGACAGAAATTGTTGTCGGTGATTTCGACAACGATGATTCCGACATAGAACTGGCGGTTCTCGATGCTGGTGAAGACGAGGTCTATATTTACGAGCTGGATCAGTACTACGACAGTGCGTCACTGATTGAGGTGATCGATGTCGATGGCGGTGCGGTCGAACTGCTGACACTGCCAGAGTTTGTGGAAGCCCTGAGTGCCAGTGGCGGTAATCTAGCCGATGATCTGCTGGTTGGCGGCAGCAACTCGACAATTTTCTACGACGACACGTCCCTGTAGTCGTCGCCGGAACATAAAAAAGCCGGTCCACTGTTCGGCAGGACCGGCTTTTGTTTGTCTTGGCTCTCAAAGTGACTTTGTGACGATCAGAGTCTGAGCAACCGGAGCAGGTTTGTCTGCCCGACCTGACCAAAGGGCACACCTGCGGTCACGACGACTTGCTCTCCCTCTACCCCAAAGCCTTCGGACAGTGCAATTTGCTGTGCCGCTTCGACGACCTGGTCGAGGGTCTCCATATTCTCGACCACGTAACAGTGCAGCCCCCAAACGATTGTGTGCTGACGTGCTGTCTTCCGCTCTGGCGTGACCATCACGATTGGGACAATCGGCCTTTCACGGCTGGCGCGTTGCGCCGTACGCCCAGACCTCGTGTGGGTCACAATGCACTTCCCGCCAATGGTTTCAGCAACCTGACAGGCTGCGGTAGATATGGCATCGGAGCCAGTTGCCGGCCCGCCACCAGAGGCAGGTGGCTGTTTGTAGTGTGAGGACTGTTCCGTCTCGCGGATGATCCGGTCCATCATGGCAACAGCTTCGCGTGGATAGTTGCCAGCAGCACTTTCAGCAGACAGCATGACCGCATCAGCACCGTCATATACCGCCCGTGCGACATCCGAGGATTCTGCCCGAGTGGGCACGGGATTGGTAATCATGGACTCAAGCATCTGTGTCGCGACGACCACGGGCTTGCCTGCGCGTCGGCAGGCCTGAACAATCCGGCGCTGGATCGGCGGCACCTCTTCGGGCTGCATCTCAACCCCAAGATCGCCACGAGCAACCATCATGCCGTCGGCCAGCATCACCAGCTCATCGAGATGATGGATAGCAGACGGCTTTTCCATCTTCACCATCAATTGTGCAGAATCGCCAACAATACGGCGGGCCTCAATCACGTCTTTGGGCTGCCGCACAAAGGATAGCGCGATCCAATCCACACCAAGCTTCATGGCGAAATCCACGTCCCGCCGGTCTTTTTCAGTCAAGGCGGACATCGGGAGTACGGCATCAGGCACGTTGACGCCCTTACGGTCGGATAGTTTCCGCCCGGCTTCTACCCGGCAATCCGCCTCTCCATCCCGAACGTCGATGATCCGAAGGCGCACCTTTCCATCATCAACGAGCAAACGTCCACCGACCTTCATGGCTGCGAAGATTTCCGGGTGCGGCAGCGTTACCCGCTCAGCCGTACCAACAACCTCCTCCAGCACCAGCGTAATCACATGGCCTGGCTCAACCTCGACAGCGCCATTGGCAAAGGTACCCAGACGCAGCTTCGGCCCTTGAATATCAGCGAGAATACAGGTCGCGCGTCCGTACTTTTCTTCCATCGCCCGGATGCGGTCATAGGAAACCTGATGATCTTCATGACTGCCGTGGCTGAAATTCAGCCGGAACACGTCAGCCCCACGTTCGAACAAGGCCTCAAGCATCGCGCTATCTCGACTGGCTGGGCCGATGGTTGTAACAATCTTGGCGTTGCGTTGGCGGCGCATATGGGTTCCTTGGCACAAATAGAGTGGGTGTTAGCAGGATGATACAACCTCACCACACCGGATTTGACTCGCAGCTCGGTACTGGCAGACTTGTTTCAGATTCGGGCTGAAAATGAAACGCCTCATTCATAACTATGCTATAGCCAACATTAGAGTGCAGATGAAATGCGAATATGACAAACGCAAGTCCTGCGACCCGGCTTAACCAAAACGAGAGACAGAAACATGCCCATTAGAGTCGCTATCAACGGCTTTGGCCGAATTGGCCGCCTCACTTTTCGAGCTGCATTGGAAAGCGGGCGAGACGATATTGAGTTTGTTGCACTGAATGATCTCTCCAGCGCGGCTGAAATGGCTCACTTGTTGAAGTGGGATTCGGTCCACGGGCGTCTGCCGATGGACATCGCCGTGGAGGGAGAGGACACGCTCATCGTGGGTGGAAAACGTGTCCGACTGCTGACCCAGCCTGACCCGACGAAGCTGCCGTGGGGCGAAATGGACGTCGATGTCGTCATGGAGTGCACGGGCCGCTTCACCAAAAAAGAAAGTGCTTCCCAACACCTCACGGCTGGCGCCAAGAAAGTCCTGATTTCCGCGCCTTGCGGCGATGCTGATCGCACAATCGTTTACGGTGTCAATCATGATGGTCTTACGGCTTCCGACACCGTGGTTTCAAACGCGTCCTGTACAACCAACTGTCTCGCTCCGGTTGTTCATGTACTGCATGAGGCCATTGGCATCGAGCGCGGTTACATGACCACGTGCCACGCCTACACCGGAGATCAGCGTCTGGTTGATACATCACACTCCGACTGGCGGCGTGCACGCTCCGCTGGTCTATCCATGATCCCAACCTCGACTGGTGCAGCGCGCGCCGTGGGTCTGGTCCTGCCGCACATGCAAGGCAAACTGGATGGCTGCGCGATCCGCGTACCAACCGCAGACGTCTCAATGGTTGACTTCACCTTTGACGCTGGACGAGACACGACCGCCGAAGAAATCAATCAAGCCATCGTTGACGCGGCGACCAGTGGCCCGCTGAAGGGCATCCTGGCAACCAACGATGAGCAGTTGGTCTCAATCGACTTCACCCATCACCCCGCTTCTTCGATTTTTGACCTGACTCAGACAACAGTGCTTGAAAAGCGCTTTGTCCGAATTTTGACGTGGTACGACAATGAATGGGGTTTCTCCAACCGCATGATGGATACGGCTGTGGCGCTCGCCACCGCTTAGCCCGCCTTAACGGACCAAGATGAGGGCCCCAAGGGGCCCAAGACATGCAAACAGGCTCTGTCACTTCGCTGACAGAGCCTGTTCTCGTTTCGGGGCCCTGCCCCAATCCGGCGGTAAAGGCCAGGCCGCGCTACGCGCGGTGCTACGCAGCCTTGACCGCCTTCCCCCCGGACTTCGCCAGTCGGACAGAAGGCCAGTCCCTGTCCTTCTGTTTAAAAACGCCCTAAATCTAGACACTGTCCTTTTTTTGTTGACAGGCCGTTTACAAGGCCATATTTAGACAGTGAAAGGTTATTGCCAAAACCCAAACGGAATGGAGCATCCCTCATGTCGAACTATCAGGACACCAGCACTTCACTGGTGAGAGAAGTCTTTCGTCTTGATTCAATCTTGACAGTGTTTGATTTAAGCGTTCTTCCAGAGTTTGCAGCCGTTATCCTGACGGTGATCGCAGGATTGGGGGCCGGTGCGCTTTTCATGCTTACCGCGATGATACTGCGAGATTTGCTCGGTGGTCGTTTGGACTGGCTGGACGAGAAGCATTCACTTGAGAACTGGCTCAGGCCTCCGACTTCGTTGGCCGTCGGGAACACATGACCTCCGCCCCCTGGGCCACGAAAAAACCCCGCTGACCGTCCTGGTCTGCGGGGTTCTTGTTGTACGAATGTCCGTGGGCCTTTTTTATTCGGCAGCGACAGCCATAGCCTCAGCTACGTCTACCTTCTTCCCCGACAAACGGGCTTCCATCACGGGGCGGAAGTTGCGGATCAGACCCTGCACCGGCCATGCGGCCGCGTCACCCAGAGCACAAATCGTATGACCTTCGATCTGGTAAGAAACGTCAAGCAGCATATCGATCTCTTCAACATCGGCCTGACCTTTGGCCATCCGCTCCAACACCCGATACATCCAGCCTGTGCCTTCACGACAAGGCGTGCACTGACCACAGCTTTCGTGTTTGTAGAAGTGAGCCAGTCGGCCAATGGCTTGGATGATATCCGTCGACTTGTCCATCACGATGACAGCTGCCGTGCCAAGGCCGGATTTTACTGCGCGCAGGCTGTCGAAATCCATATTAATGTCAGAACAAACGTCTTGAGTGATACAAGGCACCGAGGAGCCGCCCGGGATGACTGCCAGCAGATTGTCCCAGCCGCCTGTGACACCGCCGGCGTGCTTATCCAGCAATTCTCGCAGCGGAATACCCATTTCTTCTTCGACATTGCACGGCCGTTCGACATGGCCGGAAATGCAAAACAGTTTGGTGCCGCGGTTACGCTCAGGACCAAGCCCCGTCCACCAGTCAACGCCCCGGCGCAGAATTTCTGGCACCACAGCGATGGTCTCAACGTTGTTCACCGTTGTCGGGCAGCCGTAGAGTCCAGCACCAGCGGGGAAAGGTGGCTTGAGCCGCGGTTGACCTTTCTTGCCCTCGAGTGACTCGAGCAGGGCTGTTTCTTCGCCGCAGATGTAAGCGCCAGCGCCGCGGTGCAGGTGAATGTCGAAGTTCCAGCCATTGGTGGCTTCAGACTTTTCACCCAACAGTCCCGCTTCCCGAGCTTCGAGGATCGCTTGCTCGATGTTTGAGGCTTCGTTGTAGAATTCACCACGAATGTAGATGTAGCCGGTATTTGCGCCCATTGCGAAACCGGCCAGCAACATGCCTTCTAGCAGACGATGGGGGTCAAAACGCAGGATGTCGCGGTCTTTACAGGTTCCCGGCTCTGACTCGTCAGCATTGACGACCAAGTAGTGCGGCAAAGCACTTTCCTTGGGCATGAACGACCACTTGAGCCCCGTCGGGAACCCCGCACCGCCACGGCCGCGCAGATCGGACTGCTTCACAAGATCAATCACCCGGTCACGACCGAGCGTCACCATAGCTTTTGTGTTGTCCCAAACACCACGCGCTTGCGCGCCTTTGAGACGCCAATCGTGCTGGCCATAGAGGTTGGTAAAGATACGGTCCTGATCCGCAAGCATGGGCCTATGCCTATCCTGTCTTAAACACTTCGCGGGTTATGCCCTTAAAGTGCAGCGAAGGAAACCGCCTTGATGTCGCGACACCTTTTCGCGCAGTGCAGAGGCCTTGTCGGCTCTAGCGATGAGCCGTTAGTCGAACAACAATTCTAAAATCTGGATCCGCAAAAGCCCGAACAGGCAAGCCGGTCGAAGCCGGTCCGGGAAGTACGTGGTAAGCGTGCCGGATTTTCAGGTTTTCATGCAAATCGGTCTCACTGGCGCCACCGACATAGGGGGCACTTATTTTGACAACATGCGACCAATCCAGCCCTTCCTCACGCAAAGCCGCATCTAGGCGCTCCATGATCGCTCTTGTCTGGTCAACAAGGCTCAGATCAGATCGTGCAACTGACGCGCTCAGCATCACCAGATCATCCGTACGCCGTACAAAGACGCCCTCCCCGATCACCTTAGCGTCAACCTTCAGCTGAGACGCGAAAGTCAGGTCTGTGGACAGTGATGCAGTGTGCGTGCTCCCCACCTGCACAAACTCCTGGGATTCGATGGAAAAAGGAGAGTGCGCAGGGTCTAGACTGGTCAAGGAACGCTCACTGTACCACTCAGCGGCGAGCAGCCTTTCAAAGTGCA
>JBMTIF010000139.1:0-6223 GCA_049437045.1 Alphaproteobacteria bacterium
CATTTAGCCGCTCTGCCATCTCTCCACGAGTGCAGGACGTCGATTTAGAACAACTGCCGCTGTCTGTCACGGCAAAACCTGCCCTTCATGACCAACACTTGTACTTATCGCCAATGCGTTCCAGTCATAGAGCATGAACAAAGACAGACCCAGACGCCAAAAAGCTCCGCTTCGCGGTAGCCCCAACGAACGACCTCAGCCACCGGCTTGGGTGCATTTGTATGGGCTGCACGCGGTAACTGCTGCTCTGCAAAACCCGGAGCGCCAGCCCAGCTTGCTGTATTTCGATCAGAAAAAAGAGAATGCCCTCCGCCCGATCTTGGAGCCCATACTCGAACAGCACGATAACCCACCACCACTGCAGGCGACATCTGCGCAGTTCATGGGATCGCTGGTTCCAGACGGCGCTCCGCATCAGGGCGTCGTGCTCAAAACCCGGCCTTTGGAAAACGCGAGCTTCAAAGCTGTGTGCGATCGGCTCTTTAATGAGCCAGGGCTGGTTGTTGTGCTGGATCAGGTCACGGACCCCCAAAATGTGGGAGCGATCATTCGATCAGCCGTCGCTTTTAACGCCCAGGCTATTGTCACAACGGACCGGAATGCGCCGTTTGAAACAGGATCTTTGTCGCGCGCGGCCGTTGGCGGTGTGGACCGCTTGCCTTGGGTTCGAGTGACCAATCTGGCTGACGCCTTGAACCAATTGTCAGAAACCGGGGCAGTACTCATGGGACTGGATGGTTCAGAAGAAGCTGAAGAAATATTCGTCCCTCCGCGCAAGCGCCGAGTGCTGGTGCTGGGTGCGGAAGGCAAGGGATTGCGAGAAAAGACCAAAGAGACGGTTGACGTCCTCATGCGCCTGCCCACCAATCCGGATTTTCCGCATTTGAATGTCTCTGCGGCCGCAGCAGCAGCGCTGCTGATGCTCAAAGTGTAGGTTTTGACTGCTTCAAACTGACCACAGGCGGCCGTCATCACTGGCTGAATGCTGATTTCGATTTATCTCTCCGAGCAATAGTTCTCAAACACGGGAGATCGAAATGAAGCGACTATTGGGACTTTTGGTCTTGTTGAGCGGACTTGCCGTTGGCACGCACGCCTTTGCGGTTGGCTCAAACAGTGGTTCGGGAAGCGGCAGTTCTTCGAGTTCAGGAGGCTCCTACGGCTCCTCGTCCTCTTCTTCCGACCGCTCAGGCAGTTCAGACTCGGGCGCAAGCGAAGACGCGGACGAACTTCTGGCCCGCGCACGCACTTACTTTGAGCGGGGTTGGTATCGCCGTGCCGTTGGCGTTTTGCGCGAGGCAACGCTTCTTGAGCCATTCAATGCCGATGCCTGGAACGAATTGGGGTTCGCATACCGCAATGTCGAAAACTACAACCAGTCTGCTCGCGCCTATGATCGCGCGCTTGCCATTGACCCAGAACACCTTGGTGCCTTGAATTATCAGGGCTTTATGTATCTCGAGACCGATGACCCTGAAAGCGCCCGGAACAACCTTGCGCGCCTGGGTGAGCTTTGCGGTGACTGTTCAGAGTATCAGGGGCTCAAGGAAGCCATCGACGCGCTTTGACCTGTCTCTTTATGCATATCTCTTGTGCAGGCGGATTCCGCGTCTAAGGCTCTGATTTCCTTGTATTGCGGGTCCACCTGCCCTATCCCCACACGATCTGCGGGAGGGGGCTTTGCCGCCCCGTATCGACCGCGGACCTCAAATGGTTTTTTGCACTAGAGGATATCATGGCAAAAAAAGTGGACAGTAGCTTCAAGCTACAGATCCCAGCTGGTCAGGCGAACCCGTCTCCACCAGTTGGTCCTGCGCTGGGTCAGCGCGGCGTGAACATCATGGAATTCTGCAAGGCGTTCAACGCCGCGACGCAGCAAGTCCAGCCGGGCACTCCGACCCCAGTGATCATTACGGTTTACTCCGATAAATCCTTCACCTTCGAAACCAAGACGGCCCCTGCGTCCTACTACATCCTGCAGGCTGCGGGGAAGAAGTCCGGCGCGAACAACGCGGGCACCCAAGTGGTTGGCAAGATCACCAAGGATCAGGTTAAGGAAATCGCTGAAGCCAAGATGAAAGACCTGAACGCGGTCGACATCGAAGGCGCGATGAAGATTATCGAAGGCTCCGCACGCTCTATGGGCGTGCAGGTCGTGGAGGGCTAATCCAATGGCAGCAGGCAAGCGTATTCGCGCAGCATACGAAGGCGTAGACCGCGATGGTCTCGTATCCCTCGACGACGCTGTGAAGATGGTGAAAGAGCGCGCAACCGCGAAGTTCGACGAAACCATCGAAATCTCCATGAACCTCGGCATTGACCCTCGTCACGCCGACCAGAACGTTCGCGGCGCGGTCAACCTGCCAAACGGCACGGGCAAGACCATCCGCGTGGCAGTATTCGCAAAAGACGCAAAGGCTGATGAAGCACGCGCGGCTGGTGCGGATCTGGTTGGTGCTGAAGACCTGATGGAAGCCATTCAGGGCGGCGCAAGCGACTTTGAGCGTGTGATTGCTACTCCTGACATGATGCCGCTGGTCGGTCGTCTGGGTAAAGTGCTCGGCCCACGTGGTCTGATGCCAAACCCGAAGCTGGGCACAGTGACCGCTGACGTTGCCGGTGCGATCGAAGCCGCAAAGGGCGGTCAGGTTCAGTTCCGTGCTGAGAAAGCTGGTATCGTACACGCCGGCATCGGCAAGGCGTCGTTCTCCGCTGACAACATCCTCGAAAACGCCAAGGCGTTCATCGACGCAATCCAGAAGGCCAAGCCATCTGGCGCGAAGGGTACTTACGTGAAGAAGATTGCGATCTCCTCCACCATGGGTCCGGGTGTAAAAATCGACGTGGCTTCGGTTAATCCGGAAAGCTAAGTCGCAGCCGACACAGGCAAACAACAAAAAGGGGCCACGCGGCCCCTTTTTTATTGGTTTTGGCTGGATTGGCGCAACGCGTTCCTGGACGAAACGCTCCGGCCGTTGCCGACCTGAAAGTCGACTGCATCCAACTCAGATCAGCGACAAAATCAAGCTGCTGGACGTACCGCGACCCCGTTGTCGGTCAGGTACTGCGTCAGCTCGCCGGTTTCGTACATTTCACGAATGATGTCACAGCCGCCCACGAACTCGCCGTTCACGTAGAGCTGTGGAATGGTTGGCCAGTTGGCGTATTCCTTGATGCCCTGACGCACGCCGGGGTCTTCCAGCACGTTCACCGAGTGGTACTCCACTCCGACGTTGTTGAGTACGGCAACCACGGCTGCGGAGAAACCGCACTGCGGAAATACAGGCGTACCCTTCATGTAAAGCATCACCTGATTAGACTCGACGTCGTTCTGGATGCGCGTGAGGATTGAGGTATCCATGTTTTTGGTCCTTTAGGTCTCTTTACCCGTCGATCAGGATAAATCGGGTGCTTTGGTTTGCAGCGAAAGAGCGTGAAGCTCTGTACCCATGCGGCCCTGCAAGGCTGCGTAAACGAGCTGGTGCTGAGCGACGCGGGTCTTGCCCCGGAATTGTTCAGAAACGATGTGCGCTGCATAGTGGTCGCCATCGCCACGCAAGTCCTCGATGCTCACTTCGGCATCGGGCATGGCTGCACGTATCATCTGTTCAATCTCACCGGCGGACATGGGCATGGGCGTTTTCCCTGAAATTCGGTTACTGACTCCAATATAGGGTCAGATACGACGATTTGAACAGTCGGTTCCTTTGGCGCAGGGCCAAGTTTACTGAACCGTCTTAGGACCCTGCAGATCTCGTGGGCCTGCATCTGGCATAATCCCCAAACGCGCAGCAACCAGCCGATGACCATCCAACCCGGTTTCGGAATCACGCAGTGATTCGAGCTTTTCGCCCGTTTGGTTATCCCACAGACGGCAGTTATCCGGCGTCATCTCATCGGCAATGATGATGCGCATTTCTTCCTGCCCGTTCTCCAGCGGCTCCCAAAGTCGACCAAATTCCAGCCGGAAGTCCACCAGCTTAAGCCCGACGCCAATAAACAGCCCCGAAAGAATGTCGTTGGTACGCATTGATAGAGCCACCAGATCGTCGAGGTCTTGCGGACTGGCCCAGTTGAAGGCGGCGATATTATCTTCGGTAATCAGGGGATCATTGAGCTCGTCAGAACGGAGAAAGAACTCCACCATTGGGCGTGGCAGTTTCAGCCCTTCCGGCATGCCAAGCCGTCGGGCGAAGGCACCCGCAGCCAGATTGCGGATCTTCACGCCGATGGTCAGTCGCTCAGTCGCGCGAACGACCTGCTCGCGCATGTTCAACCGACGGATCAGATGATTGGCGACCCCCATATCCGCAAGGCGTGTCATCAGGACTTCAGATATTCGGTTGTTCAGGACGCCGCGACCTGCTTGCCACAGGGCAACGGCATCGTCTCCGCGCTTGCCGGGTGACGGGTCGTCCTTGAAGTGCTGAATGTGTGTGTCCGCTTCGGTGCCTTCGTAGATGATCTTGGCTGAAGTTTCGTGGACCTGCTTGCCGCGGGGCATGGCAATGGTGCTTTCGATCAAGTGGAACGCTGAAGTGCGCTTTTATGGCCTGTAGCACTCAGAGAACTATGTGTTAACTCATGTGCAAAGAGGAAAGCCATGCAACACGAAAACCAAACCGACAAGCAACCTGCTCAAAAACCTGAGCCGATGGGCTGGCGCGCCTATGCGCTGCTGGCTTTCATGGTTCTGGTTATCATCGCCATGATCGGTGTCGGCTGGCGGATCTGGTTTTCTGTCGATACCGCGATGGACCCGTTCGCGTGGTGGCTGATCGCAGGTGCGCTCATTGTCTCTGTGGGCCTGGGCGGCGGGTTGCTCATGCTGCTTCGCTACTCCAGCCGTCATCATGACCACAAGGTCTATGATGCTGATCACTTCAAGAAATGGGACCGGCGTTAGGGCTGGCAGGTCAGTCCAGTTTGACTGGGTGGTAGGCATTGCGATCCGCCGGGCCATCTGCAAACAGGAAAACGGGCTTTTCGTCTTCCTTATGCATACTTGGCAGCGCCACTAAGGCAGAAGACACGGTCCCAAACCCCCACTCCGGCACGTCAACGTTTAGTGCGGCTTCCCAGTATTCTGCATCCGGCTCAGCGCGCTCACTGAGCAGAGTGACCCACGTCTTCCAACTCTCAGCATCGGTCATCAGGCCAGCCGGCACGCCCGCTTCTGCGCGGGCAATATGGGTTTCAGCTCTGATCCCTGTATCCAGATCGTTGTGGCTAATAATGTGGACCCCGGGTTCAATCGCTTTGACGTAAACCTGCGCATCGCCTTCGTGCGCGATCCAATAGGCATCCCGATTGTCGGCAACAATCAGGTTGAACGGGCGGTAGGCATCGCCATTGATTTCCGCCAGTGCCTTGGCTGAATCCACTGCATCCGGGTGATCCAGCGCATCCAACACGATTTCCCCGCGGGATCGTTTGTTCGGCGCCGGGCCTAGAGCCTTCTTCTTGTTCAGGATCGCAGCAACCACGCCCGTGTCGGACAGTCCAAGCCAAGTCCCGCCGGCCAAGGTGTCCTGACCGGCGATCACGTCCTCGCGGTCGTCCCAATGTCGGGCCGGAGGCTGCCAAGGACGCGACCGTAACTCGTCGCGATTCCCAGCGAGCAAGAAAGGCCATTCAGCATCAGGATCGTAGCGTAAAATATAAGTGCACATGGCTGCAGATGTAGGGAACCCCCGCCCGGTTGTCATGACCTTCCAAGGAAAAAACCTCGCTATGGAAACTTGCGCTAACCGGAACCGCGCCTTGCGGAAAGACCTGCGTGAGCAGGTGCCAGCAATGCACGAATTGAAGCGCTGGAGCGTGGGTGTATGAATTGTTGAACGGGAGAAAAAGGGATAAGAAACGCTCAGAATTTTCGGGTTGCGACACCGCAGCCACCCGTTGCGACACAACCGCGGTCGCGAGCGAATCAACCTACCGAGGAGAATCCAATGGTTCCAGGCCAAGACACCATGCAGGTTCGGTCCACACTGACCGCCGCAGGTAAGGAATACGACTACTACTCTTTGCCAAAAGCCTATGAGCAGCTGGGCGACCTGTCCAAACTGCCATTCTCGCTGAAGGTCCTGCTGGAAAACCTGCTGCGGTTTGAAGACGGCAAGACAGTGACCACGGATGACATCAAGGCTTTTGCGAGCTGGATGGACAACAAAGGTGGCGCGTCAGAAATCGCCTATCGCCCTGCAGGTGTTCTGCTGCAGGA
>JBMTIF010000140.1:0-6164 GCA_049437045.1 Alphaproteobacteria bacterium
CGAAGCACGGGAAATCGTATTTACCTCTGGCGCGACCGAGGCAAATAACATGGCCGTTTTAGGTGCGGCACGCTTCCGAAAAAAGTTTGAAGACAGGGATGAAGTACTGGTGTTCGCCGCAGAGCATTCCTGTGTTCTCGGGGCTGCGAAATCGTTGGTTGATGACGGCTTTAGGGTTCAAACCCTACCGATGAAGCCCGATGGAAAAGCGGACATTGATGCCTTGAAGAACGCTTTAAACGACCGCGTAGCGTTGGTGTCATTGATGCTGGCCAATAATGAAATTGGAACGCTGCAACCCATGCATCAGGTGTCTGCTTTGGCACACGAGGTCGGGGCTTGGGTTCATACGGATGCCGCACAAGCTGCCGGAAAAGTGCCCATCGATGTTCGAGAGCTCGATCTGGATCTGCTTTCGCTATCCGGACACAAAATCTATGGCCCTATGGGTGTGGGTGCGCTGTTTGTTCGGCGACGTCCGCGTGTTCGGCTAGAGCCGCTGATGCACGGCGGGGGGCAGGAACGCGGGTTGCGTGCCGGAACACTTCCCCTGCCCCTTGTCGCTGGTCTGGGTGAAGCCCTGGCCTTGGCGCAAGATCGAATGAGTGCTGATGCAGCGCAGCAAAGCGCCCTGCGCGAAGAGTTGCTGCAGCAGTTGGCTGAAACGCCAGTAGAGTTTGTTGTCAACGGCTGCATGACCGATCGATTGCCGGGAAATCTGTCACTCAGCTTCCCCAACATTTCGCGTGAGAGTCTGTTTTCATCGATGGCCGATGCAGGTATCGCCGTTTCCAGTGGCTCCGCCTGTTCCAGTCACGAAATCGCACCCAGCCACGTGCTGACATCCTTGGGCTTGGAGCCTCGATTGGCACAGCAGACCCTGCGGATTGGGTTTGGTCGCTCCTCCGGTCCAGACCATGTCGCGGCCCTTGTTTCGGCCGTTCTGGCGGCACACCAAAAGCAGGGCTGTTGAGATGGCGCAACTGACCGATGACTGTTTTGCCTTTGGCGGCCGATTGATCCCCTTGGAAGAAGCACTCGATGCCGCCAGGGAGCAAATTGCGCCCATCACCGATAATGAGGAGATAACCCTCTCCAACGGGCTGGGGCGTGTTTTGACCGCTTCCGTGCTTGCGCCGCGTTCGGTGCCTCCCCACGATAATTCAGCTGTGGATGGCTACGTCGTGCGTTTTGCCGATTTGAAGGAAGGACAGGAGACTATCCTGCCTCTTGATGGATATGCAGCGGCTGGCGACCAGCCCGAGCCCCTTCCCAACGGTACTGCCCGCCGTATTCTGACCGGCGCTGCTTTACCGTCAGGCGGCGATACGGTTTTCATGGATGAAGACGTCGCGGTGGGCTCTGAAACGGTTACCTTACCTTCTGGCCTGCGGTTGGGCGCAAATGCACGACAGGCTGGTGAAGACGTTCAGACTGGTTCAACATTGGTTGAGGCGAGGCGTCGCTTGAAAGCAGCTGATCTGGGGCTTTTGGCCAGCGTTGGCTTAACGAATGTAACAGTACGGCGGCGACTGCGGGTTGCGCTGTTTTCAACGGGTAACGAGGTTAGTGAACCCGGTGCAAACCTGATGGCCGGTCAGGTTTACGACGCCAACCGCGAAGCGCTCCGCGGACTGCTGCATCAGGCAGGTGCCAACGTGTTGGATCTAGGCATTTTGCCGGATCGACAAGCGGCCATCGAGGACGCGCTTGCACGCGCAAAGGCAGAGGGTGCAGACATGATCCTGACCTCTGGCGGCGTGTCAGCAGGCGATCATGATGTTGTTCGTCATGTGCTAGAGGCTCGCGGGTCATTGCTGTTCTGGCGGCTTGCAGTCAAACCCGGTCGCCCCATCGCTTTGGGAGAGTTTGAAGGCGTACCGTTGATTGGTTTACCGGGTAACCCCGCAGCAGCGATGGTGATGTTTTACGTTGCGGCCCTGCCCCTGATCCGCAATCGTGAGGGCGTTACCAACAATCCGCCCTTGAGAGTTCCAGTGCTGCTGGACTTCGCACATCGTAAAAAAGCGGACCGCGTTGAATTTGTGAGGGTGCAGGTTGGGTCCGACGATCAAGGCAACCTGATAGCGCGCAAGTTTGCGCGTGAAGGCGCTGGTATTCTATCCTCTATCGCCTGGGCGGATGGTTTGGTCGCTTTGGAGCCTGACCGCTTAAGCGTCTCCCCCGGGGAAACAGGCTGGTTCACGGCCTTTGACTGGAGCATGTCAGCCTGATGAGTTCGAAGGATCATAGCCTAGCTGGTCGGGTGGTCGTGACTTTTGACCCACTGGATGTTGAGACGGAGAAAAGTGGGCTGACAGCAGAAAACCACGATATCGGTGGCGTTTGCGTGTTTGAGGGACTTGTTCGGGAATTCAGCGGTGAAGGCAGCGATAGTTTGACGCTGGAGCACTACCCCGGCATGACCGAAAAGGCGCTGGAGGCTATACGACATCGAGCGGCGGAACGATGGGATTTGCACGGCCTAACCATCCTTCATCGTGTGGGGCGTATGGAACCGGGTGAAAAGATCGTGGCGGTTATTGCTTGCGCTCGCCATCGACAGAACGCCTTCGATGCCTGTGCTTACGCGATGGACTATCTCAAGACCGAAGCACCATTCTGGAAACTTGAAGATAATGGACAGGGTCAGGCCGATTGGGTTGATGCGCGGGAGAGCGATCACGCTGCCCGCGATCGATGGAGTATCTGAGCGCTAGAACCTGAACTTTGAGCCGAGCGAAAACTGCGTTTCGAGGCCATAGGTCCGGCCCTCGACATAGAAGGACGACCGCTCATTAAGCTTGCTGTCGATCCCGGCAGTCAGATGCGCCCAAGGCAGCCCAAAACTCCCAAAATCAGATACAACATAAACCAGATCCAGACCGCCACCGATGTACGGCCTCACATTCGCCGAAGGGCGTCGGAGCAGGAAACTGGTGTCCAACGACGGAACCAGCAGGAAACCATCTGTGATCTCTGGCGGAGATACAATGCCAACGTCGAATTCTACTTGAAACCGATCAAACTCCGCACCCAGACCAATCCGTGACGTCAAGGCGACCGCACCGTCATCAATACTGACGAGTGGTGGACCGATCAGCGCAACGCCCGCGTCGCCACTGATAAACATTTGCTGCCCCTGCGCTGGTGTCAGCGGCAGAACGCAAAAGCCTAGAGCCAGAAAAAGTAATCTTTTGAGAGCCATGGAGACCGCCAGTTCAATGTTTCCCTTAACATGAACATGGTTTTAGACAATGGCAAGACTGGGAGGTACCCTGTTATTTCGCGAGCTTCTGCAGATTGTTGAGGAGAGAAACAATCGCCTTCTTCCGCTCTTCGTCTGTCTCAATCTTACGCTTGAAGACCAAGCGCTGATCTGGACGGATCGACATGACCTGGGAATTGGCCCGGATCCAGGAAATCAGTTTCTCAGGCTTGGCGAAGGTGTCTTCTCGGAAGCCCACAACGATACCTTTTGGTCCGACATCCACCTTCTCAACCCGCGCCGCGCGCGCTTTTATTTTGAACTCTACGGTTTTCAGCAGGTTCAGCACCGGTTCAGGTGGTGGGCCAAAACGGTCCTCAACTTCGGCAAGGAAGGAGTCAATCTCGGCCACCTCACGCAGCATCCCCACGCGGCGGTAGAGCCCCAGACGAACATCTAACGCTTCGACGTAATCCTCAGGGATATAGACAGCGATACCGGTATTTAGGACAGGAATCCATTCGTCGTCGGGTTTCCGCTTCACTTCACCGGTGGAAGGATCAACACCCAGCTCATTAGCCAACTGAACCTCCGCAACGGCTTCTTCGAGCATCTGCTGATACAGCTCAATCCCAACTTCCTTGATATGCCCGGTTTGCTCTTCGCCGACGAGGTTCCCCGCCCCGCGAATATCCAGGTCGTGAGAAGCCAGTGTGAACCCGGCCCCCAGACTGTCGAGCGTCTTCATCACGTCCAATCGCCGCTGCGCATCAGCCGTCAGTTTGCGTCGGCCATCGAAGGAAAGATAGGCGTAACCCCTAAGCTTCGACCGTCCAACACGCCCACGCAACTGATAAAGTGCTGCGAGGCCAAACATGTCAGCACGATGGATTATCATCGTGTTCACCGTAGGAATGTCGATCCCGCTTTCGATGATGTTGGTGGAGAGAAGAATATCGAACTTCCGGTCATAGAAGGCGTTCATGACGTCTTCCAACTCCGAAGGCGGCATCTGACCGTGAGCGACCGCGACCTTCAGCTCTGGCGCAAGGTTCTGCAACCGCTCACGCATGTCACCGAGGTCTTTGACACGCGGACAAACGACATAGGACTGACCACCGCGGAACTGCTCACGCATCAGCGCCTCACGAAGAATGACACCATCCCACGGCATGATGAACGTGCGAACCGCCAAGCGATCAACGGGGGGTGTCGCGATCAGTGACAGGTCTTTAACCCCCGTCAGTGCCAGTTGTAGCGTTCGTGGAATTGGTGTCGCGGTCAGGGTCAGGACGTGAACGGTTTCCTTCAGCTTTTTCATGCGCTCTTTCTGGCGCACGCCAAAGCGCTGTTCCTCGTCAATCACCAGCAGTCCCAAGTTCCCGAATTCCAGGCTCTCAGCCAAAAGCGCGTGGGTGCCGATCACGATGTCAATCTCACCGCGCGCCAAGGCTTCCTTGGTGGCAGTAGCCTCCTTTGCCCCAACCAGACGAGAGAGATGAGCAATGCGGATGTTGAGGTCTTTGAAGCGCTCTTCGAAGGTCTTGAAGTGCTGACGCGCCAATAAGGTTGTTGGGGCTACAATCGCTACCTGATGCCCGGCCATTGCCCCGACAAATGCAGCGCGAATGGCGACTTCTGTTTTGCCAAAGCCCACGTCACCACACACGAGGCGATCCATGGGACGGCCAGACGCGAGGTCTTCGATAACATCTTCGATGGCGTTCAGCTGGTCGTCCGTTTCGCTATACGGGAAGGTTTGGGAAAACTCATCCAGAACGCTTTCTGGTACATTGATGATTTCGGATTTGCGGAGCTTGCGTTCTGCAGCAATGCGCATGAGGTCACGGGCAACCCGGGTAATCCGCTCCTTAACCCGCGCTTTCCGGGCTTGCCAGGCAGCCCCGCCGAGCTTGTCCAGCGCAACACCTTCGCCGTCCCCGAAACGACTGAGCACCTCGATGTTCTCAACCGGAACATAGAGCTTGTCGCCGCCGCTGTATTCGATATGCAGGACGTCATGAGCCGCGCCCGCAAGGTCGATGGTCAACAGACCAACATAGCGACCGATGCCATGCTCTACATGAACGACCAGATCACCGGTTGCCAGGCCGCTTACCTCCGTCAGGAAGTTGTCGGACTTTCTGCGTTTGCGAGGGCGTACAATGCGTTGGCCTAGAATATCCTGCTCGGTGTAAAGCGTAAAACCGCCACCCTCAAAGCCGCGCTCAAGCGGCAGGACCGCATTAAAGACGCGACGAGCATCAGCATGGTGTTCCAAGGCCTCGTGCCAGCCACGGAGGGGTTTAATCCCCTCCATCCCGGCCTCACCCAAATTGCTTGCAAGCCGGTTTGCGGACCCTGCACTCAGCCCGGCAATCAAAACCGATTGTCCCTGACCCAAGGCTTTGTCGGCGCGATCCCTTACTGCCGTATAGATGTTCCGGTCTGGGTCCTGTCGCGCATCCGCAAACGTCGGGATGGAGCGGTAGCTGTGTTTGGCCAGTGCGACTTGCGTGTCTGCGGGGACCGAGAAGTTGGTGAATTGCCAGCACCGATGATGGTTCGCAAAGGCGTTCCAATCATCCTCGGTGGCATACAAGCGCTCTGGTTTGATGGGCTTGTAGGAGTGATCCTTCTTCTCCACCTCAAATACCGATTGGCGCGCCGTGTAAAAGTCGTTGATGGGCTCCTGACGCGCATCCTTGGCCGCGACGACGTCCGGTTCAAAGATCATCTCAGCGTCGCTCAGGTAATCCGTTAGAAGGGCCATTTTTTCGTGCAGCAAAGGCAGCCAGTGGTCCAACCCGGCATAGAGCCGCCCAGCAGAGACGCTTTCATAGAGCGGGTCTTCGCCATTTACGCGGCCAAAACTCTCCCGGTATTCCGTCCGGAATCTTTCGATACTGTCTTCATTGATGATGAACTCATGCACCGGCCCCAGCACCACGCCTTT
>JBMTIF010000141.1:0-6159 GCA_049437045.1 Alphaproteobacteria bacterium
GCGCAATGCCTTGAACACGGCTGTTTCAACCGCATCATCGGACTTGCGATCGTTCTTGTTCATGCGATCCACCGCATCCCAGGCCCAATCCGCCGCTTCATCCTCAATATCATCCTCTTCGGGAGTCTCAAACACACCCGCTGAGGTCAGGATTGGATCGGCAACAATGGTTCCACGGTCGTTGATGGCCACGGCAACGTTGATCGAGCCGTTGTGCATCATCCGCTTGCGCATGCGGACCACGTCACTGTCAAGCGCGATCAGGCGGCTGCCGTCGAGGCCCAGAACGTCAACATCAATGCGATCAATGATTTCCGCTTCCTGCCCTTTGCGCAGACGAACCACATCACCGTCACCGGGTGCCATGGCCTGCCCGACCTGACAGGTCAGCGCGAGTTTGGCGTTTTCCAACTGGTGGCGGGTTTCACCGTGAACAGCCAGCGCCACTTGCGGCTGGGTCCACTGGTACATCTGGGTCAGTTCATCGCGCTGCGGGTGGCCCGTGACATGGACGTTCAGGCCGTCATGACCATCGGCCAGCACCTCCACGCCCAGCCCGGCAAGTTGGTTCCGAACGCGGTTGATGTCGGTTTCATTGCCGGGGATTTCACGGCTGGAATACACCACCGTGTCACCCGCGCTCAGGGTCACGTGCTGGTGCTCGTTTCGGGACAGTTTGGACAGTGCAGCGCGTGGCTCCCCCTGCGTCCCGGTGACCAGCATCAGAACCTCTTCCCGCGGCAGTCGGCCAACAGCATCTTCGGGCACCAGATCAGGGAAGGATTGAAGGTAGCCGTTTTCCTTGGAAACGTCATAGAGCCGATGCAGCGAACGGCCAATCAGCGCCAGACGGCGACCCGTGGCCTCGGCTACTTTGGCGACAGTGGCGACGCGAGCCACGTTGGTCGCGAAACAGGTGACCGCCACGCGGCCCTTTGCATTCTTCACAACCTCCAGCAGCCCCGGATAGACATCACCCTCAGACCCCGAATGCCCGTCTTCCAGCGCATTGGTGGAGTCACAAACCAGCCCAAGCACGCCTTCACGCCCCAGCGCGGCCAGGCGATCGCTGTCGAACATCATGCCCAATTGTGGGTCGGGGTCGATTTTCCAGTCACCGGTGTGAACCATCCGTCCTGCGGCCGTATTGATGGACAGGGCGCAAGCCTCTGGGATGGAGTGGGTCACAGGGACGAACTCGACATCAAAGTCACCGATTTTCACGGAATCACCGGGCTTCACCCGGATCAGATCGGCCTCTCCACCACCGTAGCTGTCGATCTTTCGCTCGATCATTGACGCCCCGAACGGTGTTGCGAACACCGGGCAGTCCAACTCGTCGATCAGATGCGGGATTGCGCCGATATGGTCTTCGTGTGCGTGGGTGATGGCCATGCCGACGATCTTGCCACCGGCATTCACCAGCGCGCTGACATCGGGGACCAGCACATCCATTCCGGGCGTGCTCAGATCGCCAAAGGCAACCCCGCAATCCACCACAAGCCACTGATTGTTATGCCCATAGGCATAGAGGTTCATTCCAATTTCCCCGCAACCACCAAGGGCCACGAAAAGGATCTCGTCCTTTGCGGGTTTCGTTAGGCGTCCAGCCATTTTTCTCCTTTGAGCGCGACTGTCTTTCAGCCCGCTTCGATGTTTTTTCGGAGCCTGTCGTTACAGCAAGGCTCTCGTATATTTTGGCGCTGTTAGGCCTGCGCCTCGGCCCAATCCGAATAAAGTGCCGCCAATCCCTTGACGGTGAAGTCTGCGTCGATGTGATCGAAAACATCAGTCCCGCTCGAAAACAAAGCCGCCAAACCACCCGTCGCCACCACGGGCGCGCTGGGCATGTCCAACTCTTCACGCAAGCGGGCAATCAAGCCCTCAATCATGGAAACGTAGCCCCAGAACAAACCCGACTGCATGCAGGCGACTGTATCCTGTCCCAGAACCGATTCCGGTTGTTGTATGTCTATCCGAGGAAGCCTCGCCGCTGCTTGATATAGCGCTTCGGCCGAGAGATTAACCCCCGGCGCAATCACACCACCAATGTAAGCACCGTCTGCCGCAACAACATCGAGTGTGGTTGCCGTACCAAAATCCACGACAATCGCCGGGCCTTGTCCAAGTACGGCCCGCACGGCGCGGGTGTTGACCAAGCGGTCTGCGCCAACTTGCTCGGGACGATCAACGCGAATGTCAAAGTTCAGCGGTAACTCGTTTTCGCCCACAACCAACGGCACACAGCCGAAATACACTTCGGCCAACTGCCGCAAGCCAAACAGGGACGCAGGCCGCACGGAAGAGATAATCACGCCCGTGATTTCAGACGGCTTTGTGCCATGCAGCTTCATCAGCTGCAGCAGCCAGACACCGTCCTCATCTGCCGTGCGCCGATCATCCGAGGCGCGTCGCCAGGATACCAGCGCCTGCCCGTCTTTCATCAGCGTAAAGAGTACGTTCGTATTTCCGGAATCAATAGCCAGCAGCATAAGAGCCTAACCCGTTTATCCGTGGGACTGCGACGATGCGTGGAGCATAACATCGCCAGCCAGAACTGTCCGAATTTCTCCGTTGCTCATCTTGAGCTTGAGCGCGCCGGTTTCGTCGTCCAGTCCGATGAACTGCCCTCGCAGCTGGTTTTCTGCATCAATCCGAACGTTGATTTCCTCGTTCAGATACAGGGCGCGGGATTGCCATTCGCGGAACAGGTGCGCGCGCGAGCCTGAATCCAGGTCAAAGCGCCGGACAGCCTCAGCCCAGTTGTGAATCAGCCCGAGAACCACGGCCTTAGCCGGTCCGTTATAACCAAGCGCACGCAAATCCCGCGCAACGTAGTCTGGTCGATCCAGCTGCGGCGCAGTTTCGATGTTGAGGCCCATCCCAAGCACCAGCGCCTGCTGCCCCGTTGGGGCGGTTGCGGTTTCCAGCAGCAGGCCCGCGACCTTGCCACCACTGACAAAAGCATCGTTGGGCCATTTCAGACGGATGCTGTCCTCAGGGAACCCGCACACGTCCGTCAGCGTTCGCGCGAGGACCAAGCCAGCGACATAGCTCAGCGCTGGCCAATCCCGGACCGGTGATTGGGGGAAGTGAGCGAAGCTGACAGCAAGGTTCCCGGCGTTGGTGCTCCAACTGCCTGACGCACGGCCACGTCCCCGGCCAGCGGTCTGTTCATCGGTGAGGAAGAGCGTGGGCGCGGTCACTTCGCCCGATCTGACCAGGGCGAGTGCTTCGTCGCTGGTCGAGCCGATCTGATCGTAGAACAGGCCTGCCCAAGGCGACGGTAAGTCCGCCGCCTCGAGGTCAAAAGGGTGAGCCGTCATTTCGGCCTCTCCCGTGTTTAGGCGAAGACGCTTGCGGAAGCGCTGGCCCAGTCCACAACGTAGCGGACAAAGACGATAAACAGCAGCAGGAACACGGCCGACATGCCGTAAACCGCACGCAAGGACACGTCTGCGGTATCGAAATCTCCGTCCTCTCCAGGCTCGTCAAAGAAGGCAACCTTGATGATGCGGATGTAGTAGAAGGCGGACAGAACCGACGTCACCAGACCGATCACAGCCAACCACCAGAAGCCCGCTTCTACAGCGGCGGTGAAGACCAGGAACTTGCCGAAGAAACCAGCCAAAGGCGGGATACCAGCCATCGAGAAGAACACGACCAGCAGCGCCAATGCCATCGGCAGGCGATTGCGGGAAAGACCAGCGAGATCGCTGATGGACTCAACCGGCTGGCCTGCACGCTTCATGGATAGAACCAGAGCAAAGGCACCGAGGTTCATCACAACATAAGTCGCCAGATAAACCAGACAGCCAGCCACGCCCGCTTCGGTCCCGGCCGCAACACCGACCAGCGCGAAGCCCATGTGACCGATGGATGAGTACGCCATCATCCGCTTGATGTTGGTCTGCCAGATCGCTGCCAGTGAACCCCAAACCATGGAGACAACAGCGAGCAGAATGACAATCTGACGCCATTCAGCGGTGATGTCGGCAAAGGGTTCCAGCATCACACGGATCACCAACGCAAAAGCACCCATTTTGGATGCCGTCGCAAGGAAAGCCGTGATCGGCGTTGGTGCGCCCTGATAAACATCGGGGGTCCACATGTGGAACGGCGCAGCGGAAATTTTGAAGGCGAGACCAGCAATCAGGAACACCAGACCGATAATCAGCCCAAAGGATGCGTCCCCGCCAATACCAGCAGCCACAGCCTCAAAGCTGGTTCCGCCGGTGTAGCCGTACACCATCGACATACCGTAGAGCAGAATGACCGAGGATAGCGCGCCAAGAATGAAGTACTTCAGGCCCGCTTCGGACGCGCGCAGGTTATCCCGGCGCATGGCCGCGAGCACGTAGGCCGACAGCGAAGACAGCTCGATACCAAGGTAGACCGTCATCAGATCCTGTGAGGACACCATGATCGCCAGACCGGTGGCCGCATAGATCATCAGTACGGGCATTTCGAAACGACGGAACGTGTCGGAGGTAAAGGTTACGGCCATGAGCGCGGAAACGC
Organism: Alphaproteobacteria bacterium; assembly: GCA_049437045.1. GTDB lineage: Bacteria > Pseudomonadota > Alphaproteobacteria > UBA7985 > UBA7985 > UBA7985. Next base: position 4,522 of record JBMTIF010000141.1, read on the forward strand.
CTGCGGCACCGAAAATCACAACCTTCGCAAACCGGGAGAAGGCATCATTGACAAACAGGTTGTTGAACCCGATGCCCGTCGGCGAAACAATCGCCACAGCAGCAGCGGCGAACAGCAGACCCGCTGCGCTGAGGGTGATGAGGTGGAAGTCGCGGTTGCCGCGGAATGCCCCCCAGATCAGCAAAACCATACCCATAACCGCGAGCAACAGCTCGGGCAGGATTACCGCGATGTCAGAGAAATTCGAGTTCATCGATCAAACCCCTATCAGCGGATCAGTTTGAAGTCGCGACGCCAGCGGCATCGGCTTCGACGAATGGAACGAGCAGTGCATCCACAGACGCGGACATCACGTCGAGGAAAGGCATGGGCCAAATGCCCATCCAAAGCACCAGAATAACCAGCGGCGCGAAGATGAAGATTTCGCGTGGGGTCATGTCGAGCAAGCTCTTGAGATCGTCTTTCTCCAGCTTGCCGAACACCACCCGGCGGTACAGCAACAGCATGTAAGTCGCACCCAGCACGATGCCGGAAGCGGCAAAGATACCGACCCACATGTTCGCCTGGAAAGCACCGAACAGGGTCATGAATTCACCAACGAACCCAGCCGTACCCGGCAGGCCCACGGAGGCCATCATGAACAGCATGAAAATGATTGCATAGCGCGGCATGGTCTCAACAACGCCGCCATAGCGGGAGATCATACGCGTATGCAGGCGGTCGTAGACAACACCGACAATCAGGAACAACGCCGCAGAAATCACACCGTGGCTGAGCATCTGGAAGATTGCACCGTTGATGCCGAGATCATTGAGCGAGAAAATCCCGAGTGTCACGTAACCCATGTGCGCCACAGACGAGTAGGCAATGAGTTTCTTCATGTCTTCCTGCGCCAGCGCCACGATCGACGTGTAGATAATCGCGATGATGGACAGGATTTGTACAAACAGGGCCATCGCCTCAGATGCATCCGGAAGCATGGGGAGCGAGAAGCGTAGGAAGCCGTAGCCGCCCATTTTCAGCAAGACACCAGCCAGAATGACTGAGCCCGCCGTTGGTGCCTCTACGTGCGCGTCAGGCAGCCAAGTGTGAACCGGCCACATGGGCATTTTCACCGCGAATGAAGCGAAGAACGCCAGCCACAGCCAGATCTGAATGTTTTGCGCCAGCCCCAAATCGCCTTTGACCAGCTGGATCATGTCGGCTGTCCCTTGGGTAAAGATCAGCGTCATGATGGCAACCAGCATCAGCACGGAGCCAAGCAGCGTGTAGAGGAAGAACTTGAAAGCCGAGTAAACCCGGCGCGCGCCACCCCAGACACCGATGATCAGGAACATCGGGATCAAGACGGCTTCGAAGAAAATGTAGAACAACACCAGATCCAGCGCCACGAAGGTACCGATCATCAGCGCTTCGAGCACGAGGAAGGCCACCATGTACTCTTTCACACGGGTCTTCACAGCGTCCCACGCGGACAGGATACACAACGGCGTCAGCAGTGTGGAAAGCAGCACGAACAGGACCGAAATCCCGTCAACACCAACGCGATAGGCGATGTTGTACTGCGCGATCCACGTGTACTCTTCGACGTACTGAAAGCCAGGATCGGCGCGGTCGAAACCAACCCACAGCAGCAGC
>JBMTIF010000142.1:0-6129 GCA_049437045.1 Alphaproteobacteria bacterium
CCGCACGCTTCAACAGCATCAACCGGGATCATGATCGCTCTTTTGCTGTCCGCTTTCCCATGCTGGCTGGTGTTGAAATGGAATACCGTTGGGGTGGGCGGATATGTCTTTCACCCAATAACGTTGGTGCCTTTGGTGAAGTCGAGGACGGCCTCTACTCCGCATGCTGCCAAAACGCACTCGGTACGGCAAAAGGTACCTTGCTGGGCATGGCAGCAGCAGAGCTGGCCACAGGAAACCGCAGCGATTACCTCGAATACTTGCTCGCTGAGCCGACCCCAACGCGCGTCCCGGGTGGTCCATTCAAGAGTCTGGGTGCTACGGCGGTAATCAAGTGGAATGAATTTCGGGCCGGGCGCGAGTTCTAAGAAAACGCCCTCGCCTATGCGTTGAAATTCTTCAATCGATTCGCTCATTTGTATACATTATGAGCTAAGTTTCTCGTAGAATTGGTCAAACATGACGCTGAGGTCGGCATAATCTCCCGTTATGCGTCTGCATCAACGCAATCCCGAGAAATGATATTTTATCTATTGCGCTATACTTGTTGCAGAATAGACACATATGTAGGTTCGAAAGCGCATTCACACTGACGTTTTCAAACATTTATAGGGCTGTTCCATGAAATCGCTGACTTTTCTCAGCCTCGGTGTTCTCGCAGCGGTCTTTATGACCACCAGCGCTTCGGCGCAGACTCTGAATATCTCCGGAAATTCTCAGCCGGAGACCATGGAGTTCTACTGCATCAATGACACCGCAGTTCTGGAACAGCCACTTTGCGTCCCAGCCAATCAGGCTGAGGCAACCCCCAGCGTGCGGGGTAGCCATAGCCTCAAGCAGAACAAGCAGGTCGCGACCAAAGCTGACATCATTCTGCTCAGTTCCAAGGTCGCGAAGTTGGAGGCTAAGCTCGCTCGCATCCCAAATACCTTCAACAAGCGCCGCAGAACCGAGCAGCTGAAGGAAGAGATACTGGCGATGCACTATCAGCTGACAATGCTAACCGCCGATTTGTCGAACTAAGAAAAAGCTCTGCCGCGCATTCACGCGGCTTCGGGCCTTTTAGCGGGAACGCACCATAAACTTGGTAGCAACCGCGCCAATGATAGCCAGAGCAGCAACAGCAATGACCACTTCATTGTGGCTGTGTGCGGTTTCAGCCACGTGCGCTGCGGCGGTTCCAGCTGTCAGGAAAAGTGCAGCAGAAGCGGATGCAATCAGTCGGATCATGTGTTGAGTTCCTAAGCTTTATTCGGTGGCGGTAACTTTGCAAAAAAGGGTGAGTGTTACCATTGATAAAAAGGACGCTCTCCACCCTAAAAGCGCCATATCCTGTGCATTGATCTGCGACGGATCAGATGGAAATCAACCTTCTCAGATCATCAAGATTTGCCCCTTCCTTACGGGTTTGAGCGATAACCTCCCCGCGGCGCATCACGGTGAAGCTGTCTGATAGCTTTTGCGCCCAGTCAAAGTACTGTTCGACCAGAATGATCGACATCTTTCCTTCTTCTTTGAGCGAACGAATAACGTCACCAATCTGTTGAATAACATTGGGCTGGATGCCCTCGGTCGGTTCGTCAAGGATCAGGAGGCGCGGCTGGGTGATCAGCGCGCGGGCGATGGCCAATTGCTGCTGCTGCCCGCCAGAGAGATCGCCCCCGCGCCGCCCCATGAAGTCTGCAAGGATCGGGAAAAGCTCAAAGACACGGCTTGGAATGCGCCACTGGTTGCGCGGCAGGCAGGCAAAGCCGCTCTTCAGGTTTTCTTCGACCGTCAAGCGGGGAAAGATCATTCTGCCCTGAGGCACGTAGCCCACCCCTGCGCGCGCAAGCTGATGTCCGCTGAGACGGCCCAGATCGGTGTTGCCAAGCTTGATGCTTCCGCCACTGAAGGGATGAACGCCGACAATGGCTTTGAGCAGGGATGTCTTCCCCACCCCGTTCGGACCCATGACGCAAGTAACCTCACCCATGCGCGCCTCCAGCGAAACGCCATGCAGGATCTGCGAAGCACCGTAAGACAGTGTGATGTTTTCAGCGACCAAGGTAGACATCGATCACCTCCTCATTATTGACCACATGATCGATGAACCCTTCCGCCAACACCGAACCTTCGTGCAGGACCGTGACCCGACAATCGAGGTTTCGGACGAATTCCATATCGTGTTCGATGACAACGACTGATCGCGTTTTGGAGACCTCGCGGAGGATTTTAACCGTACGCTCACGCTCAGCTGGTGTCATACCCGCTGCTGGCTCATCGACCAGTAAAAGCTTTGGTTCCTGGGCCAGCAGCATACCGATTTCCAGCCATTGCTTCTGTCCATGAGACAGGATGCCGGCATCACTCTGCAACTCGTCTGCCAGATGGATTTGCTCGGCGACAGCGAACACCCTGTGCCGATCTGCTCGGGTCAGTGTGTAGAAAATCCCTGAGATCGGATCACGCCGATTGGCCAGAGCCATCATCAGGTTTTCAAAGACGGTTTGGTGCTCAAAGACCGTAGGGCGCTGGAACTTTCGACCTACGCCCAGACGAGCGATTTCAGCTTCGGATTTACGCAGTACATCGGTTGAGCCAAAGACAACGCGCCCCTGATCGGGTCGCGTTTTGCCTGTCACCACGTCCATGAAGGTGGTCTTGCCCGCCCCATTGGGGCCGATGATCGCCCGCAGCTCGCCCTCAGCGATGGAAAAGGACAGGTCGTTGAGTGCTTTGAACCCGTCAAATGACACAGTGACCGACTGCATCATGAGCAACGATGACCCTGAATTTAAAGCACGGGCGTCAAAGCTGGATATCGTGCTGGGCTCAAGGTCTTCCGGCACGGGTTTGGGCAGCGGTGCCATGTTAAGCACCATGGGAGGATACTTGCTCATGCGCTGGCTACCACTTCGCGACTGATACCAGATGATGGTGGTTCAGAGACCTTGGAGACCGCCTCCGGGCCTGCGTCAGAGACGAGACGAGGCTTGACCAGGGCTTTCCAGAAAAGGCCGACCAAGTCATGCCAAAGCCCCATGATCCCTCTCGGCAAAAACAGTGTAACCACCACGAACATCAAGCCAAGAACGATGGGCCAGAACTCAGGCCAAGGCACCCCGCTCAGATCGATAGTCGCAGCGCCAAAGCCCACCGAATTGATCCAACCACCGGTCAGAGCCGAGCGGAGCAGATTAGCGGTAATCGCGCCGACGATGGCACCATAGATCATCCCGCGACCACCCAGCGCCACCCAAACTGCAATCTCAATAGACTTGAGCGGGCCAAAGCTGTCCGGGTTGATAATTCCAGCCTGCGGCGCAAAAAGCGCTCCTGCGACCCCCGCCATCATTGCGGAGATGACAAAGGCAAAGACCTTGTAGCCTTCGACCTGATACCCCAAAAACCGCACCCGATCCTCATCATCTCGGACACCGCGAAGGACATTGCCGAACTTGGATTGGGTCAGGAACAGCGTGATGGCGTAGCCAACCATCAGCGCAACGCCAGAAGCGATGAACAATAGCGCTTTGGTGGAAGGTTCCGTCATGGAGGCACCCAGAACGTTCTGAAGCCCCGACAAACCATTGTTACCGCGTAGCCCAAACTCGTTCATGATGAACAGATAGCCCAGCACCAGCGTCAGGGCCTGTGTCATGATCGACAGATAAACCCCGGTAACCCGGCTGCGAAAGGCGAGCCAGCCGAAGCCAAAGGCGAGCAAACCCGGCACAACCAGAACCATCAAAGCCTGAAACCAGAATTGGTCTGCCAGCAGCCAGAACCAGGGCCAGGGGTCTTCACCCTGCCCCACGACTGAAAAGATGGACTGCTTGACCGCTTCATCACGCGCAATTGGATCAGCGATCTGTGCGAGTTTTTCGTCGGCGGTGGCATAAATCAGGTTCATGCCGATGGCATAACCACCCAGCGCAAAAAATGCCCCGTGTCCCAACGAAAGGATGCCGCAGTAGCCCCAGACCAGATCCATGGCCACTGCAAGCAAGGCAAAGCACAGGATCTTGCCAAAGAGCTGCACCATCGTATCCGGCAAAGCACCGCCACCACCGGAAAATGAGCCATTGGCCCACGGCACGTAGACCATAAACGCAGCCAGCAGGGCAAAGACGACCAGCATCGAAATCATCGGTGAGGCGCGTCGGTAGCGGCGGCTCAGGTCAGCATATTGCATCTGGGTCATCATTGCTCAGCCGACCTCCCCTTTTGCGCGAATAGCCCCTTGGGACGGAACTGGATAAAACCGATGACGGCGACGAGAATAATGGCCGTTGCCAGCAGCGTGTTGTTGGGGAAGAGCGGCTCGACCAGCTTGGTCGCCATACCAACCAGACCTGCGCCAACCAAAGCGCCCCACAAGCTGCCCACACCGCCAACAACGATGACCATAAAGCTTGGAATGATCAGATCGGTGCCATATCGGGATTGGTCTTGAGAACTGAGCACGGCGCCAGCCAAACCGGCAATCCCGGACCCAAGGCCGAAAGTCAGATAGTCGATCCGGCTGGAATTGATTCCCATCGTTCGCGCGATTGCCCGGTTTTGGGTCACGGCCCGCATCTCCAGACCGAAGCGCGATCTTTGCAGGAAGACCAGCAAACCAAAGAAGACCGCAAGTGCGACGCCGAAGACAAACAATCTCGGCGTGGTGATCCCAAGGATGGGGTTCACCGATAAGCTTCCTGCCAGCCAATCTGGCGTCACGATTGGCCGGTTTTGCGGTGTGAATATCAGGCGGAAAGACTGCTGCAGGACCAGTGAGACGCCGAAGGTCGCAAGGAGCGTTTCCAGTGGTCGGCCATAGAGGAATTGGATCACCAACCGCTCCAGAATTACCCCCGCAACAAAAGCAACAGCGAAGGCGAGCGGGATCGAAACCAGCAGCCCTATTCCCGGCGGCCAAGGCAGAGATGTCTGAACCACGAACGTGGTGTAAGCGCCGATCATGATAAACTCGCCATGAGCCATATTGATAACGCGCATCACGCCAAAAGTGATGGCCAAACCAATGGCACTGAGCAGCAGAACTGACGCTTGGGACAACCCGAACAAGAGGTTGTTGCCAAAATTATTCAGTGCGACCAGCGTCTCGATGCTGGCAAGGCGCGCCTGCGCAGCCTGACGGATTTCGGGTGTTTCCTTATCGCTGCTCTCCAAGCGTTGAACGGCCCCTCGCACGCTTGGCTCAAGCCGGTCGCCCATGGTCTCAAGCGCCGTCAGCTTGGCCGCGTTATCGGCAACAGCAAAGATCGCGATCAGGGATGCTGTCTCCAGTGCATTCTGGACTTCGGGGACAGTTTCGGTCTGCAAAGCCTGCTGCAGCAACAGGAGCGACTCTTCAGTCGGTTTTTTCGAGATTTGCTCCGCTGCCGCCAGTCGCTTCAGTGGATCCACACTGGCCAGATCAAGCGCTGCCAAACCCGGTCGGAGGATGGCTTTGATCGGGGTGGAGTTCTTTACTTTTTTGGTGTCTTTCTTACCGACATTGCCCAACGCTTCGCCGCTTATGGGGTCGGTCAATTCGTAGCCGTCTTCGGTTTCATCAGCGAAGACAATCTGGTTGGTGTCGCGGCGAAAATGCAGGCGACCGTCAATCCAGCTTTCGAGCACTTCACGGGTCTGGGGATCTCGAGTTTGGGAAACTTCGGCGGCGATTTCCTTGATGGTGGCGGTCTTACCCGCTGCAAGGTCATCTGCACGCCCTGTCAGTATTTCGCTGAGCGACTGTGCGCCAGCCCATCCGGGACTGGTCAACAGCAGCGCAAGAATGAATGCAAGCAAACGGTGCATGGCGTTAGCCTTTGCTGGGGGAACAGAACTACGGGACTGCTGACCCATGATTGTTGGGGTCAAAATGGGCGCAGCGACAGAGCGAGTTCGAGCGAGGAGAAGGTCGGCAGCGAGGAGGCAAAACCGACCTTCCCAACTTTAGTCAGAACCGCTTAGTAGTTCTGGCTAAAACACTCGCCGGTTTCGGTATCGTAATTACCGCAATCGACTTCTGGATCAGCCCAGTCAGACATGCGCGTCGCAGATGCCGCCAGGAAGTCGGTCCAAGCGTCGCCTGGAACTTCAGTGGTCTGGGATACGATGTCGAACTGGCCATCATCCTGGATTTCACCAATC
>JBMTIF010000143.1:0-6109 GCA_049437045.1 Alphaproteobacteria bacterium
AGCGAAGATCGCTGATGATTTTGACCCGGCTAAGGTTACCCACGTGCTTAACACTTGGATTGTCAGCCGGGTAAACGAAACCGTGGCCGCGATGGATACGGCGTTAGAGACCTACCGTTACGACGGCGCGGCATCGGCCTTGTACCAGTTTATTTGGCACGAGTTCTGTGATTGGTACATCGAGCTGTCCAAGCCGATGCTGTACGATACGGAAAACTCCGAAATGCTGACCGAAACCCGTTCAACCATGGCTTGGGCACTGGATCGCCTTGTCCACTTGGCGCACCCAATCATGCCGTTTGTCAGCGAAGCACTTTTTGAGCAATTTGTAGCTGACGCTGTGCACAAATCGGGTCAGCGTTTGATCACTGCGCCTTGGCCAGAGACCATTGAACTGCCAGCGGGTACTAGCGCTGCGGCGGCTGAGATCGACTGGCTGATTGGTGCGATTTCCGCCATTCGAACAGCGCGAGCTGAATTGAATATTCCGGCTGGAGCCAAGGTTGCCGTGCAAGTCAGCGGCGGCAGCGAAACCACGTTGGCAAGGGTCTCAAGCAATCGCGATCAGCTGCTAAAGCTGGCACGGTTGGAGAGTATTGAAGCGCTGAAGGGTGATATGCCCAAAGGCGCGGCTCAGGTTGTGGTCGAAGAGGCAACATTCGTCATTCCGCTGGAAGGCCTCCTCGACATTTCTGCTGAAATTGAGCGACTGACCAAAGAAATGGGTAAGCACGACGGGACCATCGGAAAGCTGACCGGTATGCTGAGCAACGAGAATTTCGTTGCCCGCGCGCCAGAAGAGGTCATCGCCAAGAACAAGGCACTGCTGGCTGATGCGGAGCAAGCAAAGGCCGGTGTCGAGGCCGCCTTGGAGCGGCTCAAAGCGCTAGGGTAAGAGAAAGTTTGGGGCGCTTCGGCGCCCCTTATTATTTGTGGTCGCCTGCCCAGATTTCGATATCTCGAGCCTGCAATTTTTCCGTAATGGCGGCCAAAGCTGCGTCCAGATTAGCGATGTTTGAGCCACGCAAAACAATGGACGTTCCAGAAGCTCCGGGTTTGAAATAGGGATAAGAGCCGACATCAATATCGGCAAACGCGTCCTGTACTTCGCCCATTTCAGTCGCGATGACGGACTCGCCAATCAATACGGTGATGGTTCGGCTTTCCACGACGGAACCGCCGATCAAGGATGGTAGCAACATGTCCACCATAGCCTGCATGATCTTTGGCACGCCTGCGAGCACATGGACATTTTCGATTTTGAAACCCGGCGCGGAAGAAACGGGGTTATCAAGAAGAGTTGCGCCACGTGGTACGCGAGCCATTTTTCGACGCGCCTGATTGAACTCGCCTTTGGCATAATGGCGCTCGAGGACAGCAACCGCGTCCGGGTGCTCAAAGGTCTCGGTACCAAAGGCTTTGGCGATGGCATCGGCAGTTATGTCATCGTGTGTCGGGCCAATGCCGCCGGAGGTGAAGACATAATCCACCTTGGCCGAAAGTTCGAGCACGGTATCGACGATGGTTTGTTCAATGTCTGGGATCACACGCGCTTCAGCAACCTGAATACCGATCTCGCCCAGGCGTTGAGCCAGAAATGAGAGATTGGCGTCCTGGGTTCGACCGCTCAGGATTTCATTTCCAATGATGATGAAAGCAGCGGTAACGCGTTCGGTTTGGCTCAAGGTATTTTGTCCAGCTCATTTGAGTTTCATTTCCCAATATGGAGTGATGAGAGCGGGCGCAAAGGCCAGATTGACGGGCGATTCATCGCTGCGGACACAAGTCTAAGGCCTATTCTTCGCAATTGACCCCCACAACAATCCCGTGTGCGGTACAATCAAAGCAATAGTTTTGCAGCCAGTGCCGGTTGGCAGGCTGGACAGTTCAAAACGATCAGGGTCCACGGTAAGTAGAGACATGACCGAACCAATGCTGAAGATAGCCTTCACGGCCTCCAATGCCCCTGTTGCTCAGGAAGCGCTTGAGCAGCTGCGATCCATCTATCCTTACGTAAATCCCCGTGAGGCAGACGTGATTGTTGCCATGGGCGGCGACGGCCACATGTTGGACGTTTTGCGAGAGTTCGGTCAGGTAGCGCCCGTTTACGGCATGAACCGGGGAACCGTTGGTTTTCTGATGAACAACTTCGATCCGGATAACCTGCTGGAGCGCCTTGGTGCGGCACGGCGGGTCAAAGTCTGGCCCATCAACATGATTGGAAAAGATGCGTCGGGTCAAACCTTCCGGGCACAGGCCTTCAACGAAGTTTCTCTGCTTCGTCAAACCCGTCAGGCAGCCAAGATCAAAATCCTGATTGATGGAATTGAGCGCTTGGACGAATTGGTTTGTGACGGTGTGTTGCTCAGCACGCCCGCTGGCAGCACGGCTTACAACCTGTCTGCGCACGGCCCCATCATACCGCTTCGATCCCGGCTTCTCGCCCTGACACCGATTTCGGCCTTTCGTCCGCGTCGGTGGCGGGGGGCTTTGCTGCATGATGAAACGGTAGTGCGGATGGAGGTCAGATCACCGGACCGTCGGCCCGTTTCGGCAACGGCAGACAGCACGGAATTCCGTGATATCGCCTGGGTTCAGGTGACCACCGACAAAGGCCACGGGGTCACGTTGCTGTTTGATGAAGGACAACACCTCGACGAGCGCATCATTCGAGAACAATTCCTAGCCTGAGAGATACGCATGTTTACCATTGCCGGTGAGTCCCTCATCGACTTCATCCAACAGCCAGCTGTGGCGACCGAAACGGGCTATCCCGTGTACGAAGCATTCCCCGGGGGCGGTCCCTACAACATTGCCCGTGCCTTGGGGCGGTTGAGCGAAAATGCTGGTTTTCTCTGTCCCTTTAGTCGTGACACGCTAGGATCATTGTTGCTCGATACATTGCAGGCCGACGGCACCCGAGACCTGATCAGCAAGCCGGTTTCCGCGCCAACGTCCATGGCGGTGGTCAGTTTCACCGATGAAGGGCAACCGGCCTATCAGTTCTACCGCGAAGGGACCGCTGACCGGGTCGATCAGATGTCGTCAGAAGCATTGGTTGCTTATGTTCCCCATGATTGCTCTGTCTTTCACCTTGGCAGTCTGGCGACGGCGGTAAAGGTCGATGCAGCGATCTGGGCGCAGGTGGTCGAGCAGCTGTCAGCGCGTGGAGTTCTGATTTCTCTTGATCCCAATGTTAGGCCTTCGTTTATCGCCGATATGGATGAGTACCGCACATGGATGGAAGCGCTTTATGCTCAGACATCCATCCTCAAAATCTCTGATGAAGACCTCGAAATTCTCTACCCCGGTCAGTCTTGGGATGCCGCAGCAGATCGCATTCGAGACCGCTTCAATGTTCCACTTTTCATCGTCACCCGAGGCGGTGAAGGCGCTCGGCTGTGGTCACGAGCGGCGCAGGTCGATGTCCCGGTTTTCACGCCAGAGCACTTCGGAGACACGGTCGGGGCAGGCGACTCCTTCATGGCCGGCACACTGGCACGCCTGCGGGAGCAGGGTCTGCTCAGTCCTTCCGCGCTTTCTCAAATGGACGCAGCAGCGCTGTCCGATGTCGGTGAATTCGCGGCAACGGTGGCGGGCTTGAATGTTGCACATAAGGGCTGTAACCCACCCACACGCCAACAAGTTGAGGCAATCCGAGGGGGCTAGGGAACGATGAGATGGAGCCAAGTAATGGTTTGGGTGCTCTATCGCTTTATCGCGGCTCTGGTTTGGCTGCTGCCCTTGTTTGTTGCGCGCTTGCTGATGGGGCGCTTCTTTGCTCTCCTTGGGCCGTTTTCCATTCGGGCCAACAATCGCATGGACCGGTCGCTGACCGTCGCATTTCCCTTTCGCGATGAACGTTGGCGCAAGGAGCGCCGTCTTCGAACGTGGGTGAACCTCGGCAAAAGCGTTGCCGATTCCATGAAAACCAAAGCCGTACAGCGGCGGTTGCAGACCCACGTCACCTATCGCCTGCAGCCCGAGCTTGCATCCTTGCAACAGGATCCCCGAGGCCAATTGCTGCTCATGGGGCATATGGGCGCGTGGGAGGTTGCTGTTCAGATTGTTCCAAAACTGGGGCGCAAGGTCATGGGCGTTCATCGTCCACTGGATAATCCACGGATCGAGGCGGAACTTCAAAAAAGCCGGCAATTGGCAGGGATCGAGATGGTCTCAATAGAAGACCGTTTGCTGGTCCGCAAAGGCATCAGGCATCTGCAAGCCGGCGGCATGCTCGCTATTTTTGTCGATCAGCGATGGGCTAGGGGAGAGATGCTCGACCTGTTCGAGCAACCAGCCCTGACCACGCTGTCACCCGGACTGTTTCAGCTTTCAACGGATGCGCGGGTGTCTACCTTGATCTGCCGCCGGGACGGGCTTTCACACTTTGAGGCCATTTTGGAACCTCTGCCGTTCAAGGCGCAGGATGATGACACCTGGCGACAGCGTGGGCGGTCGATCATGCGGGCGTTTCATGGGCGGCTAGAGGACTGGGTGCGGGTTCATCCGGATGATTGGTACTGGTTGCAGGATCGCTGGAAACCCAGATTCTAGTGCCGGAACTCCGGTTCTTCCTCGTCCAGAATGGCTTTGATCTGATCCAGATGAGCCTGACGCAAATCAAAGCTGTAGTTCTCCCACTGGTGCGCCGTTGTTTCGGCGACGTCATGGTCCAGCTCGCGCAGTTTGCGTCCGGACGCGTAAGCCGTCATGAGCGTTTCTGCGGCACGTTCCAGATAGTAAAAATCATCAAAAGCATCAGAAACCCGCGCCCCGACGGTCATGGCTCCATGTGCCCCCATCAGCACGACCGAACGGTTTCCCAGCAGCGTGCTCAGCCGCGTCGCTTCATCGCCTAACCCCATGCCACCAAAATCCATGTCATAGGAAACACGGTTGTAGAACCGTGCCGTATTCTGATCGATCGGGATGATTGTCGGATCTTCCAGCGTGGAAAGTGCCGTGATGTACTTGGGGTGCAGGTGAATAACGCAGCGGGCCTGCGGGTTATTTTTGTGCATGGCACCGTGGATGGCGGCTGCAGTTGGATCCGGTCCACCATCCTCCGGTGACGGTAGAGGTTCATCCAGATCCACGATGACCAGATCCGAGGCTTTGACCCGAGAGAAGTGGATCCCGGCCGGGTTCACCAGAAACTTCGTCCCCTCGTCATTGATCGCAAAACTGAAGTGGTTCGATACCGCTTCGTGCATATTCAAACGTGCAGACCAGCGGAATACCGCGGCCAAATCTTCGCGTGCACCTTGAATTTCACTATCTGTCATCATGCCCTGACATCCTCTTTCTAGGTCAAGGAAGCCTGCAGCAGTGCGGTACGAACAGCTTTAATTTTTGCGTCATTGTTATCCAGCCATCGCAAGGAACCTTCATGAAGACATGCAAGGTTGCGTGGTCGATAATCGTCGAGGCCGCTGGTAGGGCGCATGCCTTTGGGCAGGGTTTCCCATTCCACTTCCAAACGGTGCAGGCGCACGTCTGGCAGTTGATCGCGGACGAAGGCGTGGGTCTGCTCGGCAAGCGCGAGCACGTGGATATCAAACGCAGGTTTCAGCCATGAGATGCCGCCCCATTGCTGCGCAGGACCGGGTTTGACGGTGATTGGCGTGTCTCCCGCGCCTACGCTGACAACTTCGATCCTACACTCTCTCCCAAACCGGCGTCGAGCTTCGGTAATGGCTTGCAGAATTGGCGTATTGGCGTAAACGCCTCCGTCTATGCCCCAAAGCCCTTTTCCTTCTCGCGAAACAATGTAAGCCGGTGGGAAATAAGCCGGCGCAGCAGTGGTCGCGCGGGCGACGTCGACCAGCTTGTAGTCGTCGTCAAAATCTTCGTTCAGCGAACCGAACAGCTTCAGCCGACCTTCTTCGATAAGGTAGCTGGTCACCAACGTCGGCACTTTGCAATCGCTCAGCCAACCGTGGCCCAGCACGTCCGTGGCAACCTGCAAGAACCCATCGGCGAGATAGCGCGGTCCTCTGAGTAACGGCGGAAGCCGCACCGGGTTGGGCGCCCGTCGAAACACGTCTTTCGCGCGCCCACTGAAGATCGTGGAAAGCTCATATGCGTCGGACAGACTATCCGTGGC
>JBMTIF010000144.1:0-6082 GCA_049437045.1 Alphaproteobacteria bacterium
TAAACCACGGTGGTACTGAAATGGGCCAAGGCCTGTTCGTCAAAGTGGCGCAAGTGGCAGCAGAGGTGCTTGGGGTCGGTTTGGAGGATATCAGGATTTCCTCAACCCGCACCGACAAGGTCCCTAATACGTCGGCAACTGCCGCATCTTCAGGTTCAGACCTGAACGGATGGGCAGCGAAGCTTGCGGCACTGGAGCTCCGTGAGCGCCTGTCCACATTCTGGCGCGAGGCCAAGGGTATAGAAGGCGCGCTGACCTTTGCCAACGGACAGGTCAGCAGTGAAGATGGCCAAAGTTGGCCCTTCAAGGACGTCGTGAAGGCAGCCTACTTTGGGCGCGTCTCCTTGTCGGCGACCGGCTACTATCGCACCCCTAAAATCGACTGGGACGCACAAACCGGCCAAGGCCGCCCGTTTCTCTATTTTGCCTACGGCGCTGCTGTCTCTGAGGTTGAGATCGACGCAACCACGGGGGCCAATCGAGTTATTCGCGCGGATATTCTCCACGACGTAGGCCGGTCTCTCAACCCGGACATCGATCACGGACAAATCGAGGGCGGCTTTGTGCAAGGCATGGGCTGGCTGACCATGGAGGAACTGGTCTACAGCGCGCGCGGCGAGGTTCTGACCCATGCCCCTTCGACTTACAAGATACCCTGCGCCAGTGATCGTCCGGATGTGTTAAACATCGCTCTGTTCGACAACGAAAACACGGAGGACACGATCTTCAAGTCAAAGGCCGTGGGTGAGCCACCGCTCATGCTGGCTATTTCGGTGCATTCCGCGCTGGCCCATGCGGTCTCCAGCTTCTCCGCGCCGGGGCGCTGGCCCGATCTGGACGCACCAGCCACAGCCGAAGAAATCCTGAGAACAATCGCGCAGGAACGCGTGCACGCTCTATGACCGACGGGGCGGCGAGCACAGACTGGATCACGGTTGAAATCACCACAGCACTGGGCAGCACACCGCGTGACCGGGGCACTATGATGTGGGTGAGCGAAACTGAGATTGAAGGCACCATTGGCGGAGGCGCACTCGAATTTCGCGCCATTGACCGTGCTCGCTTCATGCTCGCCCAAGGTGAAGACGCGACAGAAATGGAGCTTCCTTTGGGGCCGGCGCTCAAGCAGTGCTGCGGCGGGTTTGTAAAGCTATCCCTGCGGGCAGGAAAGGCGCCTGCTCCTGCCCCGGCACTCTTTCCTCTGGTGCTCTACGGCGGCGGCCATGTGGGAAGTGCCCTGCATCAAGCCCTGATACCACTACCGTTTGCCGTACGCTGGTTGGACGAGCGTGGCAACACTCCAGCGGATCAGGTCAGTTTGGTCGAGGAAGCGACCAACGGCATCGACGGGGCTTTGCACTACGTGATGACTCACGACCACCAGCTCGATCTGGCCATTGTCAGTGCCCTTCTCCGCCGCACAGCGAACGACGTACCCTTCATTGGCATGATTGGATCGGCAACCAAGATTGCCCGGTTTCGCAGTCAACTCAGTGCCGCCGGCTTCACCGAAGCAGATCAACAGCGCCTCGTTACTCCCATTGGCATCGCTGGGATCAAGGGCAAGGAACCAGCTGTCATCGCCGCCGCCGTTGCCGCAGAAGCGCTGCTCCTGCGCTCACGCTTCGCCACCTAGCATGCAGAGGCCTTGACCCCGGCGGCTGAAGGCTATTCACTAGGTCGTCAAGAACCGGCGTGCGGATGTTTATTTTATGAATGCTGCTGTTTCCCAGTCGTTTGTGCTGCGAGCTCACCTTCTGTGGTGGAACGACGATCCATTCTTTGAGGGGCAATCAGCCCAAGAATCCCATCCAGACGGCGCAATGGCAGTGAGCACTGATGGTCGCATTGCGTGGGCTGGTGACGCATCAAACCTGCCTGCCGACTATGCCGACTGGCCGGTGGTGGACCGGAAAGGGCAAATGGTTTTGCCCGGTTTCATAGATGCGCACCTGCACTTTCCACAGAGCGCTATCATTGGCGCCTATGGCACTGATCTTCTGGATTGGCTGGACACCTACACCTTCCCGGAGGAAAGCCGCTTTGGAGACCGTGCTCATGCCGCCTCAATCGCAGCGACTTTTGCCGACGCGCTTTTGCGCTATGGCGTGACCTCAGCCTGCGTTTTTTCGACCATTCATCCTGTTGCGCTGGAAGAACTGGCGGCAGCATTTGATGCGAGGGGCATGGGATTGCTGTCGGGAAAGACCGCCATGGATCGCAATGCCATCCCCACCCTGCAAGACACCGCGCAAGAAGCCTATGACGACGCCAAGGCGCTGCTTGAGATGTTGGAGCCAAAGTACGAACGTTTTGGCTACGTCGTCACACCACGCTTTGCCATCACCTCGACTGAAGCGCAGTTGGAGGTTTGCGGCAGTCTGCATGCTGAATTCCCACACACCCGCATGCAAACTCACATCAACGAAAGCGCTCGTGAAATTCAGGCAATTGCCGAACTCTTCCCCAATGATGCGTCTTATCTGGCCGTTTACGACCGTTTTGGGTTGGTGACCGATCGATCTCTGTTTGCCCACGGCATTCACACCACCGAGGCGGAAATGAACCGTATGGCCGAGGCAGGTGCGTCGGTGGTGCATTGCCCGACTTCAAACACTTTCCTTGGCTCTGGTCTATTCAATCCCGGCGCAAACCGGCAAGCGGGTGTGGCCATCGGTATTGGCTGCGATATTGGCGGGGGCACCCACTTTTCGCCCTTCGTCACCATGCAGGAAGCCTACAAGGTTGCGCGCTTTCACGACCAGTCGTTAACAGCGGCAGAAACCTACTACTGGCACACGCTGGGCAATGCTCGTGTGATGAAGACCAACCGTGAAGCGGGTTCGCTGACTGTCGGCAAATGGGCAGATTTCGTAGTCCTGTCAGATCCCAAGGATGATCCCATCGCCGCTTTACGCATGGCCCGTGCCGAAACCGTCGAGCAGAGACTCTTTGCCTACCAGTTCTTTGCGCCACAGGTCGAAACCTGGACTCGCGGCATCCAACGCACCTGAGTATCGGCGCCAAAATACTAGGTCTTGCCATGGAAAGGAGGTTCAGCGGGCTGAACCTCTGACCGACTGGCGAAGTCTGGGGTGTGGGCGCGTCAAGGACGAAGCCGCCGAAGGCGGGGCGAAGCCTCCTTGACGGGACCGAGGGGCAAGGCCCCTAAAAACAGCAATCAAGACGGAGGCGACAGCCGACCGGGCGCGCAGCGACCGAATTTGCGCGACGCGGGCGTTGAGGCGCAGCCGAAACCCCGTCGGCGCAACCCTAAACCAGCCGCTCGCGGACTTATGCAGTCAGACCGCCCAGTTCTTCGATTGTTGTAATGATTTCATCGACGCCCTTTCCATGCTTGACTTGTGCAAACAGGAAGGGTCGCGTGTTGCGCATCTTTTTGGCATCTCGGTCCATCACTTCCAAGGATGCACCAACCATCTCTGCTAAATCGGTCTTGTTGATCACCAACAGGTCAGACCGGGTGATGCCGGGTCCACCCTTGCGCGGGATTTTTTCACCAGCGGAGACGTCGATCACGTAGATGGTGATGTCCGCCAACTCAGGTGAAAACGTGGCCGAAAGATTATCTCCGCCGCTTTCGACAAAAACGATGTCCAACTCGCCCAGTTTCTCAACCATTTGCTCTACAGCGCGTAGATTGATCGAGGCATCTTCCCGAATGGCCGTATGAGGACAGCCACCGGTCTCCACACCCATGATCCGTTCAGCGTCCAGTGCACCCGTCCGGGTCAGGATCTGGGCATCTTCTTGCGTGTAGATATCGTTGGTAATGGCGGCGATGCGGTATTTGTCTCGCAGTGTTCGGCACAACTGTTCCAGCAGGGCCGTTTTTCCAGAACCAACTGGCCCCCCAATACCAACGCGCAAGGGAGCAGAAATAGCTGAAGGAGTTGCAGTCATGATCGGAACAACCTCGAATATTGAGTTTCATGTTTGACTGAGCACCAGTCCGCCACCAGACCAGCAGACAGGGGTGGCGTGTTTTCGTCCTGGTGGGTGGACAAAATGGTTTGAGCCGTGGCGTTCAACGCGTCTTCAAACTGGTGCATGATCCGCTGACCATCGGTTTGCCCCAGCGGGATAACCCTGCAGGCAACCGAGACCTGATTGGCCAACCAGGCGTGAAGGAAAGCAGCAAGCGCAGCCTCAGGCACTATGTTAAACTGCTTGGCAGCGAGGCAAAAAAGAACGGGATAAGACTTGTCACCGGAGACTAAAGACGGCTCCATATCCAAATCCCAGACTGTCACCATAACCTTGGCAAAGGCGTCGCCCAGCAGGGCCAATTCCTGACGCGTTTCCCGGGTTTGCCGCAGGGCCAGCGAGAGCGCGTTGAGCGCAGGTGCGTCAGTGCACGTCATCGCAACACTCAACGCCCAGCCATCCTGCAAGGCCGCACCCGCATCCAGTTGAAACTGGCACCAGTCCCCCAAAGTCTTGCGGTCCCGCACCAAATCCTCTTCGATCGCCGCTTCCAACCCACCAGAATAGGAAAAGGCCCCTATGGGAAACGACGGAGAAGTCCACGACAATAGCCGTTGGAGCGCTAGAGCATCAGTGGTCATGGTGATGACCTTTTTTGTCGCGGGTATGGGCATGGTGATGGTGTCCGTTTGACTGTCCATCGCTATGGCTGTGGCTGTGGCTGTGACCATAGGTCGGACCACCACCATAGGCCCCGCCCTCGGGCGCAAAAGGCGCTTCAAGCTTTTGCGGCTCAGCACCCAAACCGCGGAGCATGTCAGCGATCACCGGATCCCAGCCAATCCGCAGCCCTTCGGCACCAAGAAACTGCACTGGAAGATGCCGGTTCCCCAAATGCCACGCCCAGCGCACCAACTCAGATGGTTCAGCTGTCCGCACTTCCAGCACGTCTTCCACAGCCGCGCAAACGGCAATCTGACCACGGCCATCGCTAAGGTTCAGAAAACCACCATCGCTCAGCTGAGTGACTTCTGCGAGGTCCAGCATAAAGCCTTGGCCGTCATCCATCGTCAGCCGAATGCGCCGACGGTAACGATCGGAGAAGGTCAGCGTCACCTGACCGACAAGTTCCTGACCCACGTCTCGAACCAGACTGAAAGACGTCGCGCGCTCCATAGGCATCAGTACAGGAAATACCGCTGGGCCATCGGCAAAACCTCCGCTGGCTCACAGGTAATCAGTTCACCATCACACCGGACTTCATAGGTCTCCGGGTTTACCTCAATGGTCGGCGCATAGGCATTGTGGACCATGTCCGCCTTTCTAACCGAACGGCAGTCTTCAACGGGCAAAACCAGACTATCCAGCGACAAAGCTTCTGCTATCCCCGCCTCATAGGCCAGCTGAGAGACGTAGGTGTGACGCGAAGCGGTAAGTGAGCGACCAAAGGCACCAAACATGGGACGATAATGAACCGGCTCTGGTGTTGGGATGGAGGCGTTGGGGTCCCCCATAGGCGCCGCAACAATGGTCCCGTTTTTCAGCACCAAATCTGGCTTTACGCCAAAGAAAGCGGGCGACCATAAAACCAGATCAGCGTACTTCCCGGTTTCAATCGAGCCTATATATTTGGAAACCCCATGGGTCAGCGCAGGGTTAATCGTATACTTGGCAATGTAGCGCTTGACCCGAAAGTTGTCGTTCTCACCGGTTTCCTCGGCAAGACGCCCGCGCTGGCGCTTCATCTTGTCTGCCGTTTGCCAGGTGCGAATAATCACTTCGCCAATCCTGCCCATGGCCTGACTGTCCGAGGCAATCATCGAAAAAGCACCCATGTCGTGCAGAATATCCTCCGCCGCGATGGTTTCTTTCCGAATGCGACTATCAGCAAAAGCCACATCCTCAGGAATGTTGGGGTCGAGATGGTGACAAACCATAAGCATGTCGAGGTGCTCATCCACCGTATTGACCGTGAAGGGCCGCGTCGGGTTGGTTGAGGACGGCAAAACGTTCTGCAAGCCACAAACCTTGATGATGTCCGGTGCGTGTCCCCCCCCTGCCCCTTCAGTGTGGAAGGCATGGATCACTCGATCCTTGAAAGCAGCGGTCGTGTTGTGGACAAAGCCGGACTCAT
>JBMTIF010000145.1:0-6077 GCA_049437045.1 Alphaproteobacteria bacterium
CGCCGCTGATCCTTCACTGAACACCGCCACGACCCGCGCCGCCCAAAACTGGATCGGTACGCCCGGATCCTTTGTGGCCGATGCGCTGCTGCAGAGCTTTGGGGTCGGCGCTTATCTGGTGCCGTTGGTTCTGGCGCATTGGGCTTTCGTTTGCCTGTTCCGGTTAGAGCGGTCGGCGGTCACGCTGCGGCTGCTGGCGACCCTGCCGGCAATCCTGATGCTGGCTGCTGTGCTGTCGTCCCTGCCCTTCCAGTCCGATTGGACCAAACCGGCCAGTGCAGGAGGCGCAGGGGGGCTGCTGGTGCTGGAGAATTTCCAGCGATGGCTGTTTCTACCCAAGGCGCTGAGCACGGTGCTTTGCTTTGTTGGTGGCGCCTTGGGCCTGATCTATGCGCTGGGTCTGGATGGAAGCCTGATGCCAGCCTACCGCGACAGTGACGGCGACGATGAAATCGACGAAGGCCAAAACGGCTTCCAGAACCCATCCACGGCTGGATTTGCAACCACCGCCAACCCGGTCTCTGGCGATGCCTGGTCTGACCTCGATGAGGACTATGCGGCGCAGGGATTCATGGATGATGAAGACGACGAAGTGCAGGAGGTCTACTCCGACCCCAACACGGTGCGGGTCAAGCTTGCCGAAACCGATACCGTCTACATACCCGACTCAGAGCGCGACGACTTCACCGTAGAAACCGCGCCGCCGGCCGGATCAGTCAACATCTATGGCGAAAGCGAAGATGGCAGCATCGACCACGCTGGCCGCGCCTACGGCCAAACGACCTACGGTGTCCGCCTCAACGGTGCTGAGACTGTTGCGCCCAGCTGGTCTTTCCTGAAACCGCGAACGGCCCCCAAGCCTGACGTGGCGGACCCCTTCCTCGAAAATCTGGCGCCAGAACCGGTTGACGATGCCTTTGAAGACCCGATCAAAGCCGCTTTTGATGTCGAAGACGAGCTGGATACACCGCCAGCGATGCAGCCTGCCAAAGTCAAGCCAAGCACCGCAGAGCGGCACGTCAATGCGGCGCTGAACGAAGCGCCCAAGCGCATCACCCGCATCGGTGTGCCGTCGACCAAGCCGCAACCCGCCTACGCTGGCCCGTTCCAAGCGCCGTCGGTCGATCACCTGATCTACCCGGACGAAGTGGTGCAAAAGGGCCTGACGCCCGATGAACTGGCCGAGCGGATTGAACAGCTCGAACAAGCTCTGGACGAATTCAAGATCAAGGGCCGTGTGGTCAATGCGCGCCCAGGTCCTGTGGTCACCTTGTTCGAATTTGCCCCTGCGCCCGGTCAGCGGATCGCTCGGGTCGTATCGCTAGCCGACGACATCAAGCGCGCTATGGCCGCGCACTCCACGCGGATCGCGGTGGTGCCAGGCACATCCGTGATCGGCATCGAACTGCCCAACGAGTCCCGTACGCCGGTCAACCTGCGCCAGATCATCGACAGCGACGCCTTCACCGACGCCAAAGCGCGCCTGCCGCTGGCTCTGGGCATCGATATCGCCGGTAATCCAACGGTCGCCGACCTTGCCCGCGCGCCACACCTGCTGATCGCCGGGACCACCGGTTCTGGTAAGTCGGTCTCCCTTAACGGCATGATCCTGTCCCTGCTTTACGCTCTGCCGCCAGAGCGGTTGAAGATGATCATGATTGACCCAAAGATGCTGGAACTTTCGCTGTACGACCGAATTCCGCACCTGCTTTCGCCAGTGGTAACCGACCCCCGCCGCGCCATCGTCGCGCTCAAGTGGGCCGTGCGCGAGATGGAAGACCGCTACGAGACCATGATGAAGCTCGAGGTGCGTGGCATCCTCGACTACAACGAGCGCATCGATCAGGCCATCGCCGATGGGGAGGCCATCATCCAGCGCGTCCAGACCGGCTTTGACCCGGATACCGGTCAGCCCGAATACGAAGAACGCGAACTGCCGCTCAAGCCCATGCCGTACATCGTGCTGATTGTCGATGAGCTGGCAGACCTGATGGAGCTGGCCAAGAAAGACATCGAATCCTCGCTGCAGCGCCTGACCCAAATGGGCCGTGCGGCGGGCATCCACGTCATCACGGCGACCCAGCGCCCATCGGTGGACGTCATCACCGGAACGATCAAGGCCAATATCCCGAGCCGAATTTCGCTCTACGTCCGAACCAAGATCGACTCCCGCACCATCCTTGATGAGCCGGGTGCCGAGCAGCTCCTGCGGGTTGGCGATATGCTGTTCAGTTCCGAAGGCCGCCGCCCGACCCGGGTGCATTCAGCCTTTGTGAGCACCGAAGAAGTCCAATCCGTGGTCCAGCACCTGCGCAATCAGGGCGAGCCGGAGTTTGTCGATACCCTGACCAACGACACCGGTGCCTTCATGGGTGACGACGATCAGGCCGACATGTTTGGCGGCGGGGACGAAGAAGACAGCGACGGCGATCTGTATCAAAAAGCCGTCCAGATCGTGACCAACGACCAACGCGCGAGCACGTCTTACATCCAGCGCAAGTTGTCCATCGGCTACAACCGCGCTGCGCGGTTGATTGAGCGGATGGAGAATGAAGGGCTGGTTGGCCCACCGGACAAAACCGGCAAGCGCGACATCTACATCGACTAGGTTTTCGGGAAAGTCTTGGATTCAGCCACCAGCGGGCGGGCACCCAGTTGCGCTTCGCGGCGAGCCATGTAAATGGCAGCCGCCGCGATGATTGCACCGCCCGCGAGACTGGCAAAGGCCGGGACGACACCCAGAACCGTCAGCTCCAGCACAGCAACAAGCGGCAGTCGCAAGTAGTCAAAGGGCATAACAGCCGAAGCCTCCCCCTGCCGCGCTGCGAGCGTCAACGCCCATTGTCCTGCTGTGGCAATGAACCCCGCCAAAATCAGCACCAGCCAGAGATCAAGGCTCAGGCTCTGCCAGACCAGAAGCGCCGGGACGATGGTGTAAACGGACATCCAGAAGCCTTGGAAGGTCACCAATCGTATCGTGCTTTCCGTTTTGGTCAGGTCTTTGACCAGCAGAAACGCCGTTGCCATCAACACCGCTGCCAACAGGGGTAGCATCTGCGCCCAGACCAGCGCCTGGTTCCACGGCTGAGCCACCACCAGCACCCCGAGGAACCCTACAACAGTCGCCGCAATCCGGCGCATGCGAATGACTTCGCCCAAAAAGATTGCTGCCCCCAGGGCAACAAAGAACGGCACGGTAAAGTTCAGCGCGACGGTTTCTGTCATGTTCAACCGGCTGAACGCGATAAACAGCAGCACCATGGCGCTGACCCCAACCGCAGACCGCAGCATGTGGCGGAAGGGGCGCTTGGTGGCCAGCACTGACCGCGGTCCGGCAATCAGTGCAAACGGCAGAATCGCGACCAGTCCGAAAAGCACGCGGGCAAACACAATCTGAAACGGGGCGATCCCCTGATTCGCGGCATGCTTGACGCACAGGCTCATGGCCGAAAAGCAAATCACCGACACCACCATCCACATGATGGCGCGGGCGTTGTTGGTTCCGCTGGGCGGTGACGGTGGTGATTTACCCTTACTCATGAACCTGACCTTCAACCATCGACCAACAACCTGCACTGATTTTTTCAGCAGTTCAGGTTTGAACCGGGCGCGTTTTGACATCTGCGGCGCGCAAGGCCATTGGTGGTGTCAGCTTGAGTTGCACGAGGATTGGGCCATGCGAGGGTATTTTGCCGTAGGCGTGCTGGAAATTTCCAAGTCGCGAAACATGGGCGCCTTGATGCGCACCGCGCACGCCTTTGGCGCTGCTTACACCTTCACCATTGGCTCTGAGGTCACACGGCAAAAGGTGCGGCAGGCTGATACCTCGAACGCCGAACTCCACCTGCCCTACTTTGATTTTCCCACCCTTGACGACATGGCGCGACCACGGGGGATGCAGTTGGTGGGGGTTGAACTCACCGATGATGCGGTCGAGTTACCATCCTTTCACCACCCTTTGCGCGCTGCCTACATCATGGGTCCGGAAAAGGGATCACTCACGCCAGATATTCTTGAGCATTGTGACCATGTGCTGAAAATCCCGACCCGGTTCTGTGTCAATGTCGCGCTGGCGGGCGGGATTGTTCTCTATGATCGCCACCTTCAGCACGGTCAGTACCAGCCCAAGCCAGTCAGACCCGGTGGACCGATAGAAGCCAAAGAAGTGCATGTCCACGGCGGTCGCTTTTCTCGGACCGGGCGCACCAACTGGCGGTCGAGTTAGTCGAAAATCATCCCAAATAACAGTCAACCACAACGAAATCTTTTTCTTTTTACTGATAGTATTTCCTAAATTGTTCTGACTGAATTATTTCCCCGCGGGCCGCAGGTCCGGTGAAATCTACATCCTTATCCAATGCTGCATCTTGTTTAGGCAGAAATGGGATTGCGAACTTCTGGTACCTTTACACTCTTGGTCAACAATGTCTTCATTGATCATCAAGATGCAGACCAATTGCTATTTTTAACTTCATTTGTCTGCAATTTTACTGTGGTACGAAGGAAGATAAACCATGTCCATGTTCAACAAAATGACCCAAAGCTCTGAAAACCGCGACGTCGATGCTTACCTTGACCTGCTGCACGACGATTACGTGTTTGTACGCCATCAAACCGGGGCGGAGATGACCAAGGCAGAATGGGGTCCGGCTATGCGCGCGATGATGGAAAGTGATGCGCTGGAAATCTTCACCAACCGCTGCATCTACGAGAACGACGACATCGTGGTCTCTCACCAGACCATGGCCTTCCCGGACGGTACCAAGGAAGCCGTGCTGATCGTCAACACACTCAAGGACGGCAAAATCATCCGCACTGAAACCGGTGCTACCCCGCTGAGCTAACCGCCATCGCCATCACGCTGAAAAAGGAAGCGCACCATGAAAATGCTTGTAACGGTTCAAATCACAAAAGGCTTCGACGCATGGGTGGAGATGTCCAAGTCGATCATGCCAGAGGCTGAAGAGCACGGCATCCACATGATCTGGGCAGGCACAAACCCCGATGAAAGCCGGGTTTACGTGGTCATGCACCTCAAAGACCCAGAGCAGATGAAGACCTTTGGCGAACGCGAAGATATCGCACAAAGACGCGCGGAAGCCGGTGCCATTGTTGAATCAACGGAAGTCATTTCGCCCATCGGCAAAGACTTCGTGCCCAACTAAGCGGCTGACGCTGCCATGACAGTCATGTTCATGTACCTGATCGGCCCAGTATTCGCGCTTGGGCTGATCGTTTGGGTCAATCGAGATAAGATTCGGGCTTTTTTGAACCGCGGCTCGGATCAGGGGTCTGACCCGAAAGACGATCGCTAGTTGCCGCCCAGCGCTTTTTCCAGTTCACGGCGCATGCGGTAAATGTCGATGTAGGTTGCGATGGGTAGACCCTGGGCATCGAACAGCCGCAGCTCTAGGCGGTCGCGCTCAAACCGTGCAATCCGTTCAAAGCGAACCACCGGCGGATATTCGCCCCAGCACATGATGCGAGTGGTCATCATCTGCGGCGGATCAAGGGCGACGCGGTCACCGTCTGCAGGACCAAAACTGCCAAAATAGCTATTACAGGCGGCCAGTGTGTCGATCTCGCCCGAGAACCGCACCTCCATTGTAATCGTCTCGTCCAGCCCTTCGCCCATACCGCCACCGCCGGACCAAATCGGCTCACCCGCCTCATCGTAAACGGTCTTCAGCCACCACAGACCAGATAGGGGATGCACCGCAATCGGCAGATCGCCAATGGTCGGTTCTTTTGAGTCAGCGGAGGCAGAAACACCCGACACCAGCAACGCCAATAAAGCGGCGGCCAGATACCTGACAGGCAGGAAAAAGATGGTACGAGACATGAATATCCTCCCCGGCATTTGCGGCGTCGACGTTAACCTTTGGCTCCCCCTTGCTTGAGTCAGGGGTCAGGCGATCACGTGAGAGGTTTTTGGCTGCGCGCACACCAGAACAACGCGCCAAGGAAACCCAAAAGGTCACCTAGTGCGTTCGGCGGCTTCGTCTACTTCAACATGGGAAGTAAATGGAGCGGGTGATGAGATTCGAACTCACGACACCTAGCATGGCAAGCTAGTG
>JBMTIF010000146.1:0-6042 GCA_049437045.1 Alphaproteobacteria bacterium
GGCAGGGTCATAGAGGCGCAGCAGAAGTTTCTGGATGGTCGATTTACCTGCCCCGGTCGGGCCGACCAGCGCCGTGGTTTTGCCGCCCGGCGCAACAAAACTCAGATCACGCAGGACCGTGCCTTTGGAGGGGTAGTCAAAGGTCACGCCTGCGAATGTCAGCGAACCGTCTCCGGGCACCAGATCCCCTGCGCCGTCCTTGTCACGGATGGTATTGGGAACTTCGAACAGCGACATCATGCGCTCGGTATGGCGCAGGCTGTCGAGGATACGGCGGTTGACGATCCCCAGACCACGCAGCGGCTGGAACAGGCGCAGGATCAAAGCCGCCAGCGCCACAAACCCGCCCACGGTCAGCGCCCCGGCGGAGACTTTGGGCACGGTGATGGCCAGCAGCGTCACCAGAGATCCACTGAGGATGAGGGCGATGGTGACCTGACGCGCCATGAAGTAGACCGACACTTTCATCGCCCGGGCGCGGTAGTCTTCCATCGCACCATCGACCGCTTCTGCCTGTCGGTTCTCAGCGGCGAAGGTCTTGACGGTTTCGGCGTAGGAGAGCCCTTCGACGATGAGGTCGGAAACCCGGTCCTCGGCTTCATTCACCCGTCCCACCAACCGCGAACGCACCCGGTCGAACAGCACGACGGCTGTCAGATACAGCACCATTGTGACCGCCAGAATCAGTGCGGACCAGATGTCGTAGCGCGTGGCCAGCAGGACGTAGGCGATCAGCAGCTCGATGATGATCGGAATAAAGCTCAGCAGCACCACGTTCGCCAGTTCCTCCAGCGCCCGTGTCCCGCGTTCGACAGACTGGGCCAACCCGCCCTTTCGATTGTCCAAGTGATAGGCAAGCGGCAGGCGCAGGATGTGGCCGTAAACGTCGGTCGTTACCCGTCGAATGGCGCGCAGGCTCACCCGGTCCATCAGCATGTCCATGACATTGTCCAGCACCGTATCCGCCACGCGGAACAGCCCGTAAGCCAGCACCAGCCCAAGCGGCAGAGCCACTTCCATGCCCACACCCAGATTGTCGATCAACGCGCCATAGACAAAGGGTAAGCCGATCACGAACACCTTGTCCGCCACCAGCAGAATCGCAATCAGGATCAGCAGCCCCGGACGGCGCTCCGCGGGGTTCTTTGACCAGACGATCTCTTTAACCAGACTGATCAGATCCCGCAGCTTGGGCTGGGTCTTGCCATCGTTAGCGCGGGGCCAGTTGCCCATGGCGACTTTGGAAACCGGAGGCATGGATTAGGGTTCTTTCGGTTTGTGGCGGAAGGGATCGAGTGCATCCCAGACCCACCGCTCCAAGGGCAGGGGAAGACCCAGCGCTCCGGACAGCAGGCACGAGGCCAATATGGGGGCATAGAGGAAACCTTTGGACCCCAAGCCTGTCAGAACAGCCAAATTATCTTCGCTCCACCCCGCAAGAGGCAGATGATCGGGCGTTGTTGCGCGCAGTCCAACCCATGACGCGCCCGTGGCTGTGGCGTGGAGTTCAGGCAAGGCGTCGTTCAAGCGGCGCAGGTTTTCCACGCGGTCATCGTCGCGGGGCTCTTGCCAGTTTTCCGGCGGGTTGCGATCAAAACTCGCGCCCAGCCAAGCGTCATTGCCCTCAGTGAAAGGCAACAGCAGTCGACCGAAATTCAAGGGGTGAGACATGGGTTTGTCGAGCGTCACCTGATCTTGCTGTCCCCGGTTGGCGCGCAGGGATAGCCCGTCAAGCAAGGCCTTGGTGCCCAGCCCGGCCGCCAGCGCGATGGGGCCTTTGGGCAGTGCAGTGATTGGGTCGGGACGGTGTTCGACCTGCGCGAGAACACGCGCTCGGAATGCGGCTGTATCCACGCTCAGGGCTTGCTCAACCCGCACGCGATCCGGGGCTACCCAATGGTGCACGATGTCCCGTTCTTCACCCCAGCGTTGGCGCAATTTGTCGTCGCTGACCAGCGCCTCGACACCTGCCTGCGCGTTCGGGGCGTAGCGGTGAAGATGAAAGAAACCGGCACGGCGCAGATGTCCCAGCGGGCCTTGGTCGCCACTGGGCCGGTAGTTGACCAGCGCGAAAGGCACCGCTGACCCCTGTGCCGCTTCGCCGGTGCCGTACAGCGTGGCGTCCCAGCCAAGACTGTCCGCCTCCAGCCCCAGCATCAGCCCGGCCACTCCACCGCCAATGATGCTCAGCGGTGACACAGGCTTGGGCCGCGGCGCCCACTGGCCGCCAAACCGGGCGGTCAGGTGTTCTCGTTTCTTGGCCCAGCCTGTCCGCTTGGCGGTTTCGAACCCCGCATGCTCAAGCCCCCGGCGCACGTCTCCAGCAGCGGTAAAGGTCGAGAGCCGAGCGCCGGGCCGCGACAGCCGGGCCATTTGCGCGTAGATTTCGGACGTCCAGGCATCCGGATTTTTTGAGGGCGAAAAGCCGTCCAGGAACCAGACATCAACCCGCGCACTCAACCGGCTGAGTGCTTCGGCTGCGTCACCGTGCAGCAGCAGGAGGTCTTCGCTGGCGCGGACAAAACCCGCGCGAGGCTGCGGGGTCGGTGGTTGCCACCTCAAGGCATCCGGACGCAGATCGTTGGCGGCTTGTGCCTGATTGGCGTCCAGTGGCCGACCCTCAACGCCGACGTAACGCAGCCGCCCCTGAAAACCGCAAGCGGTCATGGCTTCCTGCACCAACCGGTAAGTCAGTCCCGTCCCAAAGCCGATTTCGCACACGACCAGGTCTTTGCCGCTGGCCAGAAAGTCGAGCAGGCCTGAACCTTCAAGGTAAACGTAGCGCGTCTCGTCCAGACCGTCGTACTGAAAGTACCAGTCCCCATGCGCGGCATCGATGACCTTGCCATCGTCGACAACCAGACGTGCTGGATCAATTTTTAGCGGTTTCGGAAAAGCCATGCCGACCTATGGCTTGATTTTCCGCGCAAGGAAAGCAACGACTGTCCGCGACGCTGCACAAATATGGGAACCCACAGACAATGACGCTGAAACGCTACGGTGCCGTGAAAGGCCGAGTCTGTGATGTCTATGGGGAGCGGCGGGATAACAAATCTCCGCATTTTTACATGACCTTGGATTGTGGGCAGCGCGAGTGGCGGTTGGCGATCAACGTCAAATCACGTCGCTGGCCAAGCGAGGTCGCCTTTACCCGAATTTCGCCCTTTACCAATGCCTTCACCCACCAGCTTCAGGCGCTGGCACCCGGGCTGCTGTCCATGAACCGGGGCAAGCAGCGGCGGCGCTTTGGGTTGGATTATCTGCGCGACAACTTCTTTCATCTCGACCAGTTGGTTGCCCTGCCTCATCACAAGCCGGGGCGGAACAATGACCTGATTGACGTGCTGTACCGAGACGGCAATCGTGCGCGGGAGCAGGGGTGGGAGGCTGTTGCCTTTGGGGAGCCCTTCAACGACCGCGCGCGCCGCGGGATGCACAATATCCACATGAACCAAGGCTCTTTTGGGCGGTACAAGCGGATCAACGGACCCTGTCAGGACGGCGCGCTGTTCATGCACTCACCCGATGAGGGTTGGATCGCGTATTTCTGGGCCTTTCAGAGTCAATCGACCCAAACCGACCCCATCACCGGAAACGGCATTGAAGACGCACCGCTCATCTGGCACGTGCTGCATCCAGACGGCTAGACTTACGGCTAGACTTTCAGGCGCGGCAAAGGCCGGGACGGGATTTCCTTGAGCAAACCGCCGACGCCCAGCGCCTGAATATCCCGTGCGCTCGGAAACAGATCGGCGCAGGCGCGTTCCAGAACCCAGTCAAACCCATTGAAGGCAATCGATCGCGCACAACCCGGCGCACCGATGACCGGCGTTTCGCCAAGTTGACCGATGAACAGCAGATTGCCCGGATCAACCGGCATGCCCAGGTGCACGACCCGGCCACCCGCCGCCACAAGACCAGCAGGCCCGACATCGCGCCGATCCTGCGTCGCCGCGCCGGGGAAAATGATAATCAGCTCACCACGGCAATGCCCCAGCGTCTGGGCTACCGCATCATGGCGGTGCGCGACGCGGTGTTCTTCCCGGATGGCGCTGCCTAGCGCTGACAAGCGCGCGCTCAAGGCATCACGCGCCTTGTCCAGCGTCCCATCCTGCACAGCTTCGGGCTGGGTCTGGATCAGGGAGATGGATTTTGGCCGCAGCGGCTGCACCCTGAGAAGCTCTTTATCTGGCTTTGCCGCTTCGACAATTGTCCGGTGGACCCCGAAAGGAATAATCTTGAGCGTCCCCACCAGATCACCCGCTTCGACCCGTTGCAAGTGGGGTAAAGTCGCGAGCGTCAGGGCTTCGCCTGCACCGTTGAATCGCGCCACCCCATCGGCATCTACAACCACCAGCCCCGCTTCCTCGGCCAACGCGTTGACCCGGCCTGTCCGAGCGCCGCTGAGGGTCAGGGACGCGCCAAAGATATCCGATTGCAGCTGCAGGGCCGCAGCATCCTCGGACAGATCTTCGGGTTCGAGCTTGTAAACCTGAACGCGCTGGTCCCCCAAAGCCCTTGCCTGTGCATCGGAAAGCACGGTGCCTTTGGCCAATCGTCGGCCATCAAGGATGACGGCCTGAGCCAGCTGCCAACCCGCTGAAGTCTGCGCGTCTTGCGTTGCAAACTTCACCGCTCAGCCAGCCTTTTGCCCGACGAACTGATAGATCGCTGCAGTCCCGTGCAAGCGGCCTTCGCGCAGCACCCGGCCCACGGCCCGGTTGATGCTGGCGTCCAGCGTGCCGAAGTCTTCGCTGATTTCCTGCGCAGAGTACATCCAGTCTTCCACCCTTGGCCCCCCGGACGTCAGGGGCATCTGTTCTTTTCTGAAGCCTTCCAGTATCACGCGACCTCCTGGCTTGAGTGCACGCAGGCACCCGGCGTGGGCTACTTTGGCGGCTGCGCGGGGCAAATGGAAATAGAACAGGACAATTAAGTCGAAAGCAGCTTCGGGAAATGCCCATTGGCTCGCGTCGGCGCAGACCGTTTCAACCGCGACGCCGCGCTGGGCGGCCAGTCGCTGCGTTTTGGCGATGCCTTCGGGTGAATAGTCCAGCGATGTAACGGACCAGCCTTGTTCAGCCAGCCAAACCCCATTCCGGCCCTCGCCATCACCAACCGCCAAAGCGCGCCCGGGTGGATTGCCAGCCTGTTCGACCAGAAATGGATTCGGCTGGGTTGAGAAAAGAAAGCGGTCCTTCTGGTACCGTTCATCCCAAAATGAGGCCTTCATTTCTGCCATAGCTGCGATTTTCTCCCGTTTTGGTCCAAAAGACTCGAAAAAATGCGCATAATCAGTCTGATACTATGGCCGAGTCCAAGATTTTGCCTTATTTAGTGATTATGCGTTTTCGCTGTCTACATCTGACTACTAAATTTCACTATTTGCGGCACAAAATCCGCATAAAAACCCCATTTTTTGACCGCAATAAGATCGAAAAAACTCATAGAAATTCTTCGATCCGGATATGCCCAGCTTTGACTGGTAAGGTTGAGACAAAACTGTCATACCCGGCGTGTTATGGGGATAACAAGCAAGTGCGTTAAGCACAAAGGCCAAGTTTTCGGCAGGAAAAGTGGCCCAAAATTATTGGAGCGTATGAATGCGAATTATTGGGGTCTTTCTAGGACTGTTCGCCATTGTTAGCCTTGCTGGTGCTGTCGCGGTTTTCTCGACTGCAGCTGCAGAATTTGAAGCAGAAGTTCCGACGGAACAGGTGCTGATCATCGACAACTAGGAACCGGTCGATACGCTGAGGAAGTGTCCTTGCAGGGCGCGATCCAATACTTTCAGCGGACGGCGGTTTTCACTGATCTCACCAAAGATCACCATACCCGAGCCCACCATGCGATGGGCTTGATTGACCTTCGGGAACATGACCCGGCTGTGAAAGGCACCGCGCGTTTGCGCGATATCTTCGCCTGTCCGCAGTACAGGGTACCAGACCAGAACCAACGCATCCGGCACGGCCTTGGCCAAACGCTCTGCGAATGCTGGTGCACGGTCAAAATCTTCCTTTAGTTCATAGGATGGGTCGATCA
>JBMTIF010000147.1:0-6040 GCA_049437045.1 Alphaproteobacteria bacterium
CACGGGATTTCAAGCCACGCTGGACACTTTCAACCAGATGGATGTCTTCTTCCACCGTGGTCTCACGGTCCTGGATGGCCAGCTTGCGGATGACCTCGGACTCGGCACCATCGACGGTGTACCAGCCGCGCCAGACCGTGCAGTCTTCGGGCCCGTGCGGTCGCCAATGGTAGGTGTTGAGTACGTTGCCCGGATAAACCTGAAACGAGAAAGTCGGCCAGAGGAACCAGCTGCTGTACTCACCCGCGTGGGCGTTGCTGTCCAGGTCGATGGGGTAGGTCATCGATTCCAGATTCTGGCACTCGGTTGTATGGCGCAGGCAGTAACCCTGAGGCTGGATATCGTAGGTCTCAGGCTTGACCACGCCGGTGGCGAAAGTCTTGTGATTGAGCGAGCAGTGGTAGCACTCCGAGTAGTTCTCGATCGAGACCTTCCAGTTGCACTTCTCCGGGATCTCCACCCACTCCAGCGGTTTCAGGGTGTCGATGTGCGGGACGAAGGCGCCCAGCTCTTCGCGCACGCCGGGGAACCAATCGTCCATGGGTTTTGCATCGGGGTCCAGATTCACGAAAATGAAGCCGTGAAAGACTTCCGTGCGCACCGACGTCAGGCAGATTTCCGACTTGGGGAAGTTCGGCACGGAACGAATGTTGGGCCCCGCGCGCAGCTTGCCGTTCAGCTCGTAAGTCCAGGCGTGGTAGGGACAGACCACCAGCGAGGCGTTGCCGCTGCCCGACACCAGCTCATGCGCGCGATGCTGACAAACGTTGTAGAAGGTGCGGACCTCGCCGTCCTTGTCGCGCAGGCAGAACAGGCGCTCGCCTGACATCTCGAAGGCGAAATAGTCGCCGGGATTCTCCAGCTGACTGACATGGCCTGCAAACTGCCAGGTGCGCATGAGCAGCCCGGCTTGTTCCGCCGCAAACACCTCGGGGCTGGTGTAGTACCGTCCTTCGAGTGAACGGATGACAGGCAAAGTCTCGTTCATGGGGTGCTAGTCTCCGGTTTCCAGATAGATACCCAACTCCTGCCGCCGCTGGTGAAAGCGATCAATCGAAGCAACGACATTTTCACCTGCTTCTGCGATCACGAAGGCCATGAGGGCTTCGAGGAAGGCGGAAAGCGCGACGGTTGATGTGAAGAACTGCGGCGTATCGACCGGGACCAGAAAGCCGTGCCGTGCATCGCGCAGGATCGGGCTTGCCGGGCTGTCGGAAAGCGCAATGATGGTTAGCCCCTGATCTCTGGCCACCTCGACCGCTTCGACAACATCCCGGCGGTAGGGCTTGAAGGTCATGGCGAGCAGCACTTCGCCGGGTTTGGCGCGGGCAAGGGCATCGACGGGCAGGGCGCCGTCTTGGGGAATGGCGCTCACGGTATCGACGGCCATCGACGCCAGATAGGCGAAGTTTCGCGCCAGCGGGTTGGCGATCCCCATACCCAGGACGTAAGTCGCGGGGGCGGCCAGTATGTCTTTCGCCGCAGCGCGGATCGAGGCGCTGTCGGTCGAGGAAAACAGCGCTTCCACGTTGTTCATAGAGGCTGAGGCCATATCACCGAAGAGCCGATCAAGCTCGCCGCCTTCAGCAAGATCCTGAAGCCAGCGGGCGCGGTCGGAATAGCCTTCGCGACCCGCACGGACTTCAGCCCGAAAGGGCTCGCGGAAGTCCTCAAAGCCCTCAAACCCAATGGCGCGCGCCATGCGTACCAGTGTGTTGGGCTTGACCTGTGCGGCTTCAGCGATTTCACGCACAGAGGAAACCGAGATCGAAGCCGGGTTTTCCAGCACCCAGGTCGCCGCTTTCTTCAGTTGCGGCGGCAAGTCCGGGCAAGCGGCGGCCAAGCGATCCAGCGCTGCTTCCGGTAGGGCGGGTGGTGATACATTCATGCCATTCATGAGAGTAAGCCGTACATTTGTGCACTGCGATTGTCAAAACAGTAATGCTGGAGGTGGCGCGCCCCGTTCTTGCCCGCTGCGCGGGCTGCAAACGCGTCACGCGCAAGTGGATCGGCGACCCTGTCGCCGGTCGGCTGCCGCCTCCGTCTGTGCAAGGTCACGCCTTTGGCGTGGTGTTCTCAGGTTTGCAGAACGCGGGCGAGGGCTTGTTTGCGTGCCACTGACGTGGTGAGACTGTCCCGCTTCCCCCGGCCCCGGCCCCGGCCCCGTCCCCCGGCCCCTTGTGTGAGAGATTTCAGAGTGAGCCTGTTCGACATCATCAACGTGATTTTGCCCATCTATCTGCTGATCGGATTGGGCTTTGTCTCGGTTTGGCGCGGCTGGCTGCCGAGCGAAGCTGTTGGCGGTTTTGGTCGGTTTGTGCGGAACTTCGCGCTGCCGTCGGCCATCTTTATTGCGCTTGTTCAGCGGGATCTGGGCGAGGTCCTGCATCTGGGGTTCATGCTTGCCTTTGGCGTTGCTTCACTAACGTCCTTTGCCATCAGCCTCGCACTTGCGCGCCGTTTGAGCGGGCAACATCCCTCCATGCTTGGCATTCTCGCGCTGGCAGGGAGTATGTCGAACGGGTTGATGATCGGAATTCCGCTCATCACCGGGCTGTTTGGCCTGGAAAGCATGGCCACCATCGCCCAGCAGCTCATCATTGAGAACGCCCTGCTGCTCCCTTTGGGGTTGGCGCTGGCTGAGTTGGGGCAGGTCCGTGCGCGGTCCAACCGGGACGCAAGGGATACCAGTGCGGCGCTTGTCTTGGTGAAGACCCTGCGGGGGCTGATGACCAACCCAATGGTTGTTGCGCTACTCCTTGGGCTGCTTGTTTCCGGCCTGGGGCTGTCGCTGCCGTCAGGGTTAGAAAATGCGGTCGCCCTGCTGGCTGCGAGCGTAGGCGGGATGGCGCTGGTGTTTATCGGTACCACGCTTTACGGGACGGATTTGCGTGCGACGGTGAAGGGCCTGCTGCCAACCATCGCCATCAAGAGTGTCTTCCACCCGCTGTTCATGGCGCTGTCCTTCTGGGTGGTTTTGCTGATTTGGAAGGCGATGGGCTGGATGCCCGTGCCGGCGGTCTACGCGAATGCAGCCGTTGTCATTGCCAGCCTACCGACCATCGGCACCTTACCTGCAATCGCCGCCGGGTTTGGCCAAGGCCGACCGGTTTCGCTGGCCGTGCTGATCATGACGGGGATCAGCGTCATCACCACGCCGCTCACCATTTGGCTGATTCTCACCTTCCAGCCCTTTGCTGTTTGAGTGAGCGAAAACAAAAAAAGGGCCGTATGGATGACGGCCCTTCTTGATTTTCGCGTGCAGCGATCAGCTCGACGATTTCGCCGCCTGCTTGGCTTCATACTCGGCTTTTTTGGTTTCGTAGTCGGCCTGGCTCAAGCCATGCCAACCGATGCAGTTTCCGGTAGGCGAACGGCCACATCCGCATTTTCTCGGTTCACTCATGGAAAAAATCTCACTCTGCAATCATTCTGGAGGAACGCCACGCTGGGCGTTACAGCGGGGATAATGAACGGCGTATCGGATCGGAAAAATGCGCGAATTCGCTCGCAGCTTGCTCAGAATGTGTACAGGTCAACCGCAGCAGTGGTGAGGCCGCCAGCGCCGGCTTGTAAGGCCGGGCAGCGGTCCCTAAATGCTGCCGCCCTTAAAAGCCCCCTGAGGCCGACAGACCGCCCAAGCGACCGGTGATGGCATGAAATTCTGCCACCATATCCTCAATGATCGAAGCGACTGGCCGCACCTCGTCGATCAGCCCGGCTGACTGTCCGGCCAAGGCGACTGAGGCCTCCATATCACCGCCAAAGTAAAGGTCTTTGATCGGTGCCATAACGGAGAAATCCATCCGGCCTTCTTCAGCAATCTTTGCCGTCCGTTCGGTTTTCAATGCACGGATGCAAGGCGAGGCTTTCTTGTTCAGGACATAGGTGCCTGTGGTCTCCGCATCGATAATGGCAGACTTGTAGTTGGCGTGCACGGGGCTTTCCGCTGATGAGACAAAGCGCGTGCCCATCTGGACGGCCTCAGCCCCCAAAGCAAAGGCTGCGGCCATGCCGCGTCCGTCACAGATACCGCCTGCGGCGATCATCGGAATGTCGCTCACGGCGCGAATGCCTTGGAGCAGCACCATGGTGGAGACTTCTTCCGGGTTCTTGAATCCGCCGCCCTCAGCCCCTTCGACAACCAGACCGTCAACCCCGCACTCCGCTGCTTTGAGCGCCGCTTTAACCGTTGGCACAGCGTGATAGACCACTATTCCGGCTTCCTTCAGCGGGCCAATGAACTTGGCGGGTGAACCGGCAGAGGTCGTCACAAACTTTACACCGCTCTCGCAGATGTAGCGCAGCATGGCGTCATCGCGCAGGAACAGGATCGGCAGGTTGACGCCAAAGGGTGCGGTGGTCAGGTCCGACATAGCCTCGATTTCGGCCTTGCAGTTGTCGGTCTCGCCGCTGCTGGTCTCGATGATGCCAAGCCCGCCTGCGGCGCAAACGGCGGAAGCCAGCTGTCGACGGGCGATCCAACCCATCGGCGCCTGAACAATGGGGTACTTTACGCCGGTATGGGCGAGGAAGCGGTTTGGCTGCTGCTCAATCATGGATCTCAGGCTCCCGGAATGCCAAGTTCGGAAACGCCGCCGCGCGCGCCAGACCAGGCCAGCGGGTCGCCGAGGAAAGCTTCAACCTGATCCAGTGTCTCAGCGTCAAACGCGGCTTGCTCCCGCGCAACGGCCAGTACGTCGCGCCACGTGGCCAAAGCGTGCAACTGAACCCCATGGGCTTCGAGCGCCGGGCGCGTCTGTGGGAAAATGTCGTAGAAGAACAGAACAAAGGTATGGCCACAGGTGCCGCCTGCGTTCCGAATGGCGTCGATAAAGCGGAACTTGGAGCCGCCATCGGTGGTCAAATCTTCGACCAGCAAAACCCGTTTGCCATCAACCGGCGCGCCCTCGATTTGCGCGTCTCGGCCAAAGCCTTTGGGCTTCTTGCGGACGTAGTTCATGGGCAGCTCCATCCGGTCTGCGATCCACGCGCTGAACGGGATGCCGGCGGTCTCTCCGCCCGCGATGGCGTCAAACTGTTCCAGCCCCACATCGCGGTAGAGCGTTGATACGGCGAAATCCATCAGCGTTGAGCGCAGGCGAGGGTAGGAAATCAGGCTGCGGCAATCGATGTAAACCGGGCTCTTCATGCCACTGGTCAGGGTGTAGGGCTCATCCGAACGAAAATTGACCGCGCCAATCTCCAGCAGAGCACGCGCGGTGATGCGCGCCATCAGAGCGGGGTCGGCAAAGGCTGGTGACTGCATGGGATGTCCTTTAGCGGTTGGGCGTTGCGCCGGTTGGTTCGTTCAAGCGGCAGTGGGTCATCGCACCACGCGCCAGTGGATGGGCCGGATTGGGTCGAAAACTGTCACGGTTCGCTCACCGACGATGATCGGATCGGGGACGGGTTGCGCCTCTTCCGTCCGTTCCAGCGTCAGCGTGGCTTCGTTGACAGGTCGATTGTAGAAGGCCGCGCCGTTGCGGCTGACAAAGGGCTCGAACTTGTCCAGATGGCCTGCGTCCTCAAAAGTCTGCGCCAGACAGGCGAGCGCGTTGGGCGCAGAAAATACGCCCGCACAGCCGCAGGCGTTTTCCTTCAGATCGGTCGGGTGCGGCGCGCTGTCGGTGCCCAGGAAGTAGCGAGGGTCTCCGCTGGTCGCCGCAGTCAGGAGCGCGTCTTGATGGGTGGAGCGCTTGAGGATCGGCAGGCAGTAGTAGTGCGGCCTGACCCCGCCCACCAGCATGTGGTTTCGATTGAGCATGAGGTGCTGAACGGTGA
This sequence comes from Alphaproteobacteria bacterium, assembly GCA_049437045.1. Taxonomy (GTDB): domain Bacteria; phylum Pseudomonadota; class Alphaproteobacteria; order UBA7985; family UBA7985; genus UBA7985. The sequence goes on from JBMTIF010000147.1 coordinate 5,785, forward strand.
TGGTCGCACCCATCAGGCCGGGAGCAGCGCTTGCTACGTAGTCGGCACCGTCCTTGGTGGTGATGTGCTCCATGACCACCCGCAGCTTCGGGAAACGGCGGCGGAGTGGGTCGAGAACATCCTCGATGAACCGGGCTTCGCGGTCAAAGATGTCGACCTCAGGTGCCGTGACCTCGCCGTGCGTCAGCAGCGGGATACCCAGCGCCTCCATGCGCTCAAACACCCCGTGGACCTTGGTAAAATCGCGCACGCCAGC
>JBMTIF010000148.1:0-6027 GCA_049437045.1 Alphaproteobacteria bacterium
GGTTGCACCGACGATTTCAAACGATGTGACCGGTACCGTAAAGCTGTATTTTATACCCGGTCCCGGGTTTTACTTCTTCCGGCTCGAAAATTTAGACGTTCCGGTCGGGCCTGGTTATCAGATTGGCCTGTCGTCCGCGCGCGCACCACGTGAAGGCGTGGACATCAGATCTGCCGAGTATCGCTTCCTTGCCCCCTTGACCCGTTTCCAGGGCAGCCGCAACATTATCATTAACCCCGAAACTATTGTTCAGCCTGAAAACAAGCCAACGCGGTTCAAATCGCTGGTAATTTGGAATGCTGAATATGACGTGGTGATCGCAACGGCGACTTTGAATTAAGCTGCTTGCCGGTTCACACGGAAGGAAATTGGAAACCCTTTTTGTCTGAATCTCCGACGTTCCAGCCTGCCAAGGATCACCTGTCGTTGGGTGAAGCCTTTTTCACGCCGGTTGAGCCGGCGCAGTTCCCGCAAACGATCCTGCGCTATAGCAATTCTCGCTGGGCTGCTCGAATAGGGCTTCACGGGCTGAGCGAGGCAGCGTGGGTCAGCCACTTTGGCCGGTTCGAGCCGCTAAGTGGCTCCCTGACAAAGCCGATTGCTCTGAAATACCACGGCCACCAGTTCCAACACTACAATCCCGACTTAGGAGATGGGCGCGGTTTTCTGTTTGCCCAAATGCGAGATCCGGTCAGCGGAACCCTGCTGGATTTTGGCACGAAGGGTTCGGGGCAGACTCCCTACAGCCGCGCAGGTGACGGTCGGTTGACGCTGAAGGGCGGCGTACGCGAGGTGCTTGCCACGACGCGCTTAGAGGCTTTGGGGGTCAATACTTCCAAGACCTTTGCCATGGTTGAAACAGGCGAAGCCCTCCATCGCGGGGATGAACCTTCGCCCACGCGCAGCGCGGTCATGACGCGCCTGTCACATGGTCATATTCGCATCGGATCGTTCCAGCGCCCGTATTTCCTGCAGGAAACCGAAAACCTCGAAGCCTTGCTTGAATACGCGTGTCGAACCTATGCCCCGGCGATTCATAAAGTGGCCTACGAGGATGAAGGCGGCAGGGGGGCTGCGGATGCTGCGCCCCTGTTTCTCCGCTGGGTGGCGCGCAACTGTGCGCACACTGTTGCGGACTGGTTCGCGTCCGGGTTTGTGCATGGCGTCTTGAACACCGATAACATCAATATCACCGGCGAAAGCTTTGACTACGGGCCTTACCGGTTCCTCGAAAAGATGGATCCCAATCGCGTGGCGGCATACTTCGATCACAGTGGCCTATACGCCTTTGGTCGACAGCCTGAAGCGGTTTATTGGAATTTACAGCAGCTTGCGACGGTTCTGGTCACAATGAGCGATCAGGACGCGATCATTGAGGCCTTGAAAGGCTATAGCGATTGCCTGTCTGATGCGGTGGAAGACCGCCTCTTCCGCCGTTTGGGCTTGATTGCGTCCCGGCAACCTGAGCTGGATCAGCCGTTTCTGAAGAATTTGTTGGCTATTTTGAGAACCTCGGCTGTGCCGCTGGACGACACGCTACACCGGGCTTTTGGGGGCCGAGAATGGCCAGTGGGGGATGAGTGGGCCGACGTGCGCGCCCAATCGAGAGATTTTGTCCCAGCCGACGCTGACCGTCTTGACCATTCCTATTTCCAAGCCAGCAGCGGCTGTTCGCTAGCCTATGAAGAAATAGAAGCTCTTTGGTCCCCGATTGCTGAACGGGATGACTGGTCCGAGTTTGAAAAGAAACTGGCACAGACCGAAGAAATGAGAACCGCGTACAGGTTTGAGCCGGAAACCGCCGACGACGGTTCCCATGCTCTATCGCGTGCCGGAATGGGTTAGCGTCTGACCAGCTTGAACTCGATACGACGATTTTGCTGCTGAGCCGCTTCGTCGTCTCCCTCGACCAAAGGCTGATGCTCACCAAAGGCTGCAACCATCAGCCGGTTGGCTGGAATGGACGTGTTTTCGATCAGGTATTCGACGACGCTTACCGCCCGTTCAGAGGACAGTTCCCAGTTTCCGTATGGAGAGAACAGGTAAGGCTTGATGTCAGCATGACCATCCACGCGGATCATAAACTGATCATCATCCAAATCGCGGAGAATGCGCTCAAGCTGTTGTCCAAAAATCTGCAGCTCTTCTTGACCCTCGCGGGACAGGTTTGGTGAGCCAACCGGGAACAGCCCGTTTGACGCCAGTAACAGACGCTCGCCCACCACTCGTGGCACGTATCCGAATTCAGTGGAGGTAGCGGTCACAAGGCGCGTGTACAGCCGTTCTCGGATTTCAGCCATTGCCGCGCTCTGGTCAATGACATCTTCACCATTGGTCGAGTCTTCCATCGCCGCTATTTCGTACCGATTATCGGCGATCAGCCGTTCGGCAAGCTCGGCTGCGAGTTCTGCCGCGCGGCTTTCGACCTGTTCGTTGAAACGCTCGATCAATGTTGCTCGCTGGGCTTCGATGCGGTCATTGGCTTCGGCCTGAATATCGGCAATCAAGCGCGCTTTCTCCGCTTCGAATTGCGCTTGTGCACGCGCTTCGGCCTGTGTTGTCAGGGCGGCTTCATTGGTGTTGAGGGAAACGGCCAAGGCTTCACTGACACGCAGGGCTACTTCTTCTGCGATCTGTGCGTTCATGTCCGCTTCCAGCTGCGCTAACTGTTGCTCCAGCGCCCGCTCGCGGTCTGATGCTTCGGTCAGTAGCTTCGCCTGCATGGCCGCGACTTCGGCTTCTGCTTCGGCTACCCGCGCCTTGGCTTCGGCCGCTAGAATCGCGGCGCGTTGTTCCGCTTGTTCTTCGATGGTTTCGTCCAGCTGCGCCTGTTCTTGGGCAAGGCCTTCAAGCTTTGTCTGGGTCTCTACCAGCCTTTCTCGCGCTTCCTGCTCCCGCACCAGCGTGCGCTGCAGGGTGGCTACGGCACTCTCGGGCGTGATCGGGTCGCCGTTAATCAAGACCTGACCACTATCCGCGACAGTGGCGCCAAAGGTGCCGATAGCGGCGATAATGATCTCGCGCTCTTCGATCTTTCCCGCAATTTCGGAGCGCAGCGCGGCTGCTTCGATGCGCAGGTTTTCAGCTTCGGTCTGAGCCGCAAAAACCGCATCTTCGGCTGGTTTCAGCGCAGCTTCGGCTTCTTCCTGGCGGCTCAGCAGGCGCTGTCCTTCGAGGCGCACGGCCTCCAGCAATCGCTGACCGCTTTGTTGCTCACCAGCCAGATCATCCAATTCGCCTTTGGCGGCATCAATCTGTGCCAGCAGGTCAGAGAGCTGCTGCTGCATTACGGTTTTTTCTGCTTTGGCGTCTTCGAGGGCGGCTGCCAGTTCGCGCTGGTTGATGATGAGTGCGACGCTGTCCAGATCGCCAATCGCCACCAGCCTTTCTTCGGCCACCGAAACAAGATCAGAGAGACGTGACTTTTCGGCTGTCAACGCGTCGCGTTCCAGCTGCAGCGCAGTCACTTCACCGAGGATCTCATCGTATTTCTGCTGAGTTTCCGCGGCGGCCTGTTGTTCTGCGGCAATTTCAGCCTCACGTGCTTCGACATCGCCTTCCAACGCGCCAACCATATCGAGCAGGTCTTTACGTTCTACGGCGAGCAAGGCTGTCAGGTCGGCTTCCTTTTGCTCAAACGCGGCCTGTGCTTCCTTGCGTGCTTCTTCCACGGCTTTGTCACGCTCGGCAAAGGCTGCAGCCACCTGATTTGACCGTTCCTGCAAAGCCGATAGCGCGGCGCTGATATTGACGAGGTTATCGCCGGACAACCCTGACTGCGGCGTTGCTGGTACGTCCAGTGCAGCCATGACGCTGACCAACTGGGCCTGTTCCGGCGCAGACACCTGAACGAAACCGCTATTTTCTCCGCTGTTGCCAGAAGCCAGATTAGCGCCAAAGTCACTGTCACGGGTGACCCATCCAAGGATTCCTCCGACAACAAAGACCAGTACAGCGAGCAGGGCGAGGATTGGACGGCTCATGGATAGGGGGTTCCTTCGGGAATAAACCTAGCGATCACTCAGGTTTAGCGCCGTGAGCCATTTATCCCAAGCGTGCAAATGGGTTTTTTTCGAGACTTCCGTCTAATTCGACAATCCAAGCATCCGGATCACGCTCTGCAATGCGCATAAGTTGATCAAATGCATCTTGTCTGAGCAGGGTTGATTCTCGCCAGACCAGTTTGTCCGTTTCGAAGTCCCGCTCTTGCGTCAAAAGGGTTTCGGCATCCTCGAAATAGAGAATGACCAGCCCACGATCCGGATCGCCCTTTTGTCTGACATAAAAACCCAAGCTCTCCGCGGAGTGCAGTCGCTGCGCGGCGTTGATCGCCATGCCAATAGGCAAATCAGCAAAATCAGCACCGCCAGACATCAGCTTAGACTTCCTGCTCGATGGTCTTGAGGAAATTAACGGCCTTGTAGTCTTCCTGTGCGCGGTCCAGATGCCAGGCGTTGCGGGCCAGAAAGACTGGAATTTCGTTATGGTCTTCGGCCATATCGCCCCGGTTTTCCTCCACAATCTTCTTGAGCATGGCCGGATCGTCTGAGCGAAGCCAGCGTGCGGTCATCAGGTTGACCTGCTCAAATGTCACGGGGATTTCGTATTCCGTGCGAATGCGATCGGCCAGCACGTCAAACTGCAGTGCGCCGACAACCCCGACAATCCAGTCAGAACCAATCACGCGCTTGAATACCCGCGCAGCCCCTTCTTCAGCCAATTGGAACAGGGCTTTGCCGAGATGCTTCGCCTTCATGGGGTCTACGGGCCGGACAGACTGGAGCAATTCCGGTGCAAATGACGGAATACCGGTGAAGGCCAGATCCTGCCCCTCAGTCAGGGCGTCACCGATGCGGAGGTTGCCGTGGTTCGGGATGCCGATGATGTCACCGGCGAAGGCTTCCTCTGCTGTTGCGCGGTCTTGGGCGAGGAACAGCTGCGGATTGTGCATGGTCAGTTGCTTGCCGGAGCGCAGATGCGAGAGCTTCATGCCCTTCTTGAAGTGGCCGCTGGCCAGCCGCATGAAGGCGATCCGGTCGCGGTGCTTGGGGTCCATATTCGCCTGAATCTTGAACACAAAGCCGCTGACCTTCTTGGCCTCGGGCGCGATTTCCGTGGCATCGTCGCCGATGACCGCCGCCTGCGGCCGGGGCGAAGGGGCCGAGGCCGCCAGCCCGTTGAGCAGTTCCCGGACCCCGAAATTATTGAGCGCAGAGCCGAAATACACCGGCGTCAGCGTGCCTTCGCGGTAGGCCTGCAGGTCAAAGGGCGGACACAGCTCGGTCGCCATGCTCGCGCCTTCTTCCAGCGCTTCGATCTCCGCGCTGTCGAGCACGTCCTGAAGCGCGGGATCATCCACGCCGGCGACCTTCAGGCCGTCGCGGGGAAGTTCGCCCTTGGCGTCGTTGTGCAAGGGAATGAACTGGTCGTTGATCAGGTCGTAGCAGCCCTTGAACTGCCGCCCCATGCCGATGGGCCACGACGCCGGAGACACGTCGAGCGCCAGCGTCTGTTCGATCTCGTCAAGAATTTCAAAGGTCTCGCGGGCTTCGCGGTCCATCTTGTTGACGAAGGTCATGATCGGCACGTCGCGCAGGCGGCAGACCTCGAACAGCTTCAGGGTCTGGGCCTCGATACCCTTGGCGGCGTCGATGACCATGACGGCGGAATCGACGGCTGTCAGCGTGCGGTAGGTGTCTTCGGAAAAGTCCCCGTGACCGGGCGTGTCGAGCAGGTTGAAGGTACAGCCCGCGTAGTCGTAGGTCATGACGGACGAGGTGACGGAGATCCCGCGCTCGCGCTCCACCTTCATCCAGTCAGAGGTCGCATTCCGGCGCGCGTCGCCCTTGGCCTTGACAGCACCGGCGAGCTGGATCGCACCGCCGAACAGCAGCAGCTTCTCGGTCAGCGTGGTCTTGCCCGCATCCGGGTGAGAAATGATCGCGAAGGTCCGCCGTCTGGCGACTTCATCTTGCAGCACAGCCATGGTCTGTCCGCTTTAACCTTGAATACGAGGAACTGAGGAAA
>JBMTIF010000149.1:0-6023 GCA_049437045.1 Alphaproteobacteria bacterium
CAAACAATCACGCGCATGACTTACCCGATCTCACTGGTGGTGAAGCTAAAGCGCTTCTGTGGTTTCTGCGTCTGTTTCATCGGCCTCGTCGTTTTCACTCTGGGCCAGCGCGCGTAGCTTCCGGTGCAACGCAGAGCGCTCCATCCCCACGAACTTTGCTGTCCGGGTGATGTTGCCGCCAAAGCGGAGAACCTGTGCGTCCAGATATTGCCGCTCAAAAGCTTCTCGTGCCGCACGCAAGGGCAGAGACATGAGGTCTGCGACCCCGCCACCCGAGAGGACGGCTGGCCCTTCACTGGTGATATCCGGCGGCAGCATGTTGGGGCGAACGATCCGGTCGCTGTCTTGCGGCGCCATGATGACGATCCACTCCATCACGTTTCGCAACTGGCGGACGTTTCCGGGCCAAGGATAGGCCTGCAGCACGGCCAGAGCATCACCGCCCAGTTCCAGCGGTTCCTTGCGGTTATCAGCCGTCAGGCGATCCAGAAAGGATCGAGCCAGTTCTGCGATGTCTTCCGGACGCTTGGCCAAGCCAGGAACATCGATTTCAACCACGTTCAAGCGGTAATAGAGGTCTTCGCGGAACAGCCCTTCACCGATCAGCGTGCGCAGGTCGCGGTTGGTCGTCGAAATAATCCGGACATCCGCGCTGATTTCCTGCGTCGCGCCCAGCTGGGTCAGGGTGCCACGGTGTAAAAACCGCGCCAGCCGCGCCTGAGCATCCGGTGACAGGTCGCCAACATCATCAAGCAGCAGCGTGCCGCCATCGGCCTGCTGGATCATGCCAGACATAGGTGGCCGTTGGCCTGTTCCGGCATCGCCAAACAGCATAGCCAGACCTTCTTCGCCATCCAGCTCGAAACAGGGAACTTCGATAAACGGTTGGTCAGCGCGCAGTGAGCGATGGTGCATCATTCGCGCAAGCAAACCTTTGCCCGAGCCGGGAGGGCCGGAAATCATCAGTCGGCTGTTAGTCGGTGCAACGCGATCTACAGTCTGGCGCAGCGTCTGGATCACCTGGCTGCCACCAACCAAGTCTGTGTCCTCGCCCGCCTTTTGCCGCAACACGGCGTTTTCAGCCTTTAGGGCAGAGGTCTCTAACGCCCGTTGGATCAGGATCAGAAGCCGATCGGTATTGAATGGCTTTTCAACGAAATCGTATGCGCCTTGCTTGATGGCGCGCACGGCCGTTTCAATGGTGCCGTGGCCTGACATCATGATGACTGGCGTGTTGGCAATGTTCTGCGCGTATTCCTCAAGCAGGCCGATGCCATCCGCCGTGGAACCTTGCAGCCAGATATCTTGAAAGATCAGATCCGGTCGCGCCAGACCGACTTGTCGACGCGCCTCAGCATCGCCATGCGCGGTTCGAACGCGGTATCCTTCATCCTCCAGAATGCCACTGAGCAGCATCCGGATATCGGCCTCGTCATCAACAATGAGAATGTCAGCGGACATTAATCACCCAAGCTGGTTAGCGTTTAAATTCATCGCGATCGTCTGCGGGCCGATCAAAGCCCCGATGCTTTGAAACTCATCCGCTGGAAATGTGGCTGCAATACCACAGTCAGTTTGTCGCTGCCAAGTCTATCCACAGGTGACTTCGACAATTTCATCGTCATCATTGAGCGAAATATTCAATCGCTCCTGATTATAATCCATCGTAACAGCGTCCCCACTCCTGATTATGCGGATAAGGTCGCCATTGGTCAGTGACGGCGGTACCAGCCAAATCGATTCTCCCACGTAGGGCGAAAGCGCATTGCTGCCGCAGGTGGTGTCGATAACGTCCACGATCCCACTGTTGTCATAGAACTCATCGCACCTTGAGTTGGCGAGGAGAATCGGAACCGTCAGTACCAGAGCGATAGCTCCCGCAAAGCGCTGTTTCGGCATGGTGATGCTCTATGCTGGACCGTCGCCCGGTGGGACGGCGCTGATGGAAGAGGGTGGGAAGATCATCATGGCTTTGGCCCCCGGTAAGTCGTCGTCGCCTTTCCCATTGGAAAGCACCAGCTGACCGCCGTGGTCTTCCATAATTTTCTTCACGATAGCCAGACCAAGCCCGGTTCCCTTTTCCCGTGTCGTGACATAGGGCTCAGCGAGCTTGGGCAGCAATTCTTCAGGGTAGCCTGGACCGTTGTCGTTGATGCTGATGACCGTGGACCCGTTCTGGGTCTGCTCCAATGACACACGAATGATGCCTTCGCTCATTCCGCCCTCGATGATGACAGCCTGAAGAGATTCTGCGGCGTTCTTCACCAGATTGATGAGGGATTGAGAGATCAGCTGCATGTCGCAATTGACCCGAACCGGGCCAACCCCGGTGCGGTCTTCGAGCCGCACGCCTTCAAAGGCACTGCCCTGCAGCGAAATCACCCGGCGGGAGATTTCAACCAAGTCATGATCGTCCACACGCGGTGCCGGCATACGGGCGAAGGAAGAAAACTCGTCCACCATCCGCGCAATATCGCCAACCTGACCGATGATGGTGTCTGTGCAGGTCTCGAAAATATCCGGACGATCATCGATCTGCTTTAAATACCGCCGCTTGAGCCGCTCGGCTGAAAGTTGGATCGGGGTCAGCGGGTTCTTGATTTCATGCGCAATTCGGCGTGCTACGTCCGACCAAGCGGCCTGCCGCTGGGCCGCAAGGAAATCTGTGATGTCGTCAAAGGTCAGGACGTAACCGAGAACGCTCTCCCCCTGCATTTCTGCGACAACCGCTGTTTCCAGCGTGCGCACCTTGCCATCAGGCCGGGTATAGAGCACGTCGCCCATATGGATGGTCGCAGGTTCGTTCTTTGCCAATGTCAGCAGGTCGTCAAACATGGGCAGCAGGTCTTTGATGGGATCGCCAATCGAAGCTTCAAGATCCAGATCAAAGAGCTTGTTTGCACGACGGTTAGGCAGGTTAATCCGCATTTCGCTGTCCAGCCCAATCACACCCCGCGAAACTCCAGACAGAACAGCTTCGGAGAATCGGCGACGCAGATCGGCTTCGTCGGTTGCTTGAATCAGGGCAACCTGCTGGGCTTCGATCTGGTTCGCCATGCCATTGAAGGTTCGGGACAGCGTAGAAAGCTCATCCCCGCCCGCATCATCGGAAACCGTGACACGCGTGGACAGATCACCTGCGCCCAACTGGTTCGCAGCCCGTGTCAGCTCCAAAATTGGTGTGGTCAACCAAAGGGCAAACCGCAGCCCCGCCATGCCGGCCAGAATCACCAGCAACAGCGCCACAACAAAAAACAACAGCGCAAAGATCAGGCGATATTGCTCCGCTGCGCGGGCCATATTGGTGTAGCTGTCTGCGGCCTCGTTTGACAGCTCCACCCGCTCCACAACGGCGTCATCAACATCCACCGATGCAACAAGATAGGTGTCATTGAGGAAAACGCTTTCGATCGAAATCAGCATCGAAAGGACGTCATCATCCGGCAGCGAGATTTCGACACCGCGGTTGTCTACACGCCCACCGGCGGGGCGCAATTCATCCGCCAGATCAAAAGCATCGGTTGGGATGCTGAGCACGGCTTCCTCAGCCAAACCTTGGGCAGAGGTTAAAATCGTGCCGTCTCGCCGAATAACACTGGCACCCGACAAGCGACGGATACCGGCAGAGCGATAGATGATCTGCTGCACTTGGGAGAGGTCGGAGGCATTTTCGTTCAAACGCTCAATGTCCTCAGCCACCCGGGAGGCTTGGAAGTTCAGCCGCGCTCGGTGTTCCCCCAGATAGGCTTGCGCCACCTCGCGGGAACTGTTGACCGCATCACTCACTGCGCCGCCAAACCAAGTCTGAATGCCGAACCCCAATACCAGAACGGCAACCAGCGAAATCAGCAGCGTAGGAAGACTGGCCACGACAATCAGGAACAGCACGACCCGCCGGTAAACTTGCGTTCCAGAAAGCCGGTCCCGGATATCGACCCAAGCGTAAAAGCCTTGCACCGTAATGAACGTCGCCAGCGCCACGAGGATAATTAGGTCAAACCACAGCAAAGAGACGATTCTGCCCAAGGGCCGCGTCGGTGAGAAGCCGCGCCAAAGCTCGAATCCTGTCCAGCCCAGAACCATGAGCGACACAACCGTCAGCGCGCCAACAAACAGGGTCAGAGTCCGGTTTCTGCCAATATTCGGGACTGCCGGGTTGCCTTGTTCGGCCCCCGGTTCCCGGTCTGTCTGTGGAGCCATGATTGGCGTTGGTAAGGATGCGTCACTCATAGACAGCTCGAAAAGCGCCTCCGGACGCTCACGTTAAATCGGTTCTTCGGGCCTTCGCAGACCCCTCACGACCTCAATGTCGAGGTCTCGTATCTTCTTCCGAAGCGTATTGCGGTTCAAGCCTAGCACTTCCGCAGCGCGAATTTGATTCCCGCGCGTTGCATCAAGGGTCTGCTCGATCAAAGGCTTCTCGATTTCCCTGAGCACACGGTTGTACAGGCCTGCCGACGGTAAGCCATGAGTATGCGCGGAGAAAAAGGCACGAAGGTGTTGATCGACTGCTGACCGCAAAGAGGCGTGTGCGGTTTCGTTCTGCCCAGTCAGGGAGCCAGCCAATTCCTTGTCGATTACGTCAGAATCAATCTCGTTTTGGCTGTAAAGCGCGCAAATCCGGCGGACGTTGTTTTCCAGCTCACGCACGTTTCCGGGCCAGGAGTGCTTTTTGAGAGCATCCAGTGCCTCGGCAGAGAAGCTCTTTCCAGGCAGGCCTTGTGAGGCGTTCATGTCCACGAAGTGCCGGACCAGATCCGGGATGTCATCCAAACGCTCCCGCAGCGGGGGGACGCGCAAAGGAACGACATTGATCCGGTAAAAGAGGTCTTCACGAAACAGCCCGGCTTGCACAGCAGCGCTCAGGTCGCGGTGCGTCGCGGCAACAATCCGCACGTCAGCGCGCATTTTCTGGCTGCCGCCGATGCGCGTGTACTCGCCTTCCTGCAAAACTCTCAGCAGTCTGGTTTGTGCTTCCAGCGGCATATCACCGATTTCATCGAGGAACAGCGTGCCGTACTGGGCCTGACTGAATTTCCCGTCAAAGCGTGAATTCGCGCCTGTGAAAGCGCCTTTCTCATGCCCGAAAAGCTCACTTTCGATCAGCTCCTTGGGGATTGCCGCCATGTTGACGGCGACGAAGGGCGCTTCTCGGCGGCGGGAAAAGTCGTGGAGTGCACGAGCGATCAGCTCTTTGCCGGTTCCACTCTCACCAGTAATGAGCGCTGTCAGATCGGTTTTTACCAACCGCGCAATCACGCGATAGATGTCCTGCATCGCGGCTGATCGGCCGATCAATGGCAGGCGATCAATTCGCGCTTCCTCGCGGTTCTGGTCGCGTTCCTTCTGCTCCTTCGCTGCAGAAGCGCGTTGGCTTGGCTGCGCAAGCCCGCGTTCAACGGCGTTAAGCAATTCGGTCAGGTCGAAAGGCTTGGGAAGATATTCGAAAGCGCCCCGATCGGTCGCTTTAACGGCTGTAAGAAGCGTGTTTTGTGCGGACATTACAATAACCGCCATATCCGGGCGCAGGGCCCGGATGCGCGGGACCAGTTCCAATCCGTCACCATCCGGCATGTGCACATCGGTAATGACGAGGTCGCCATCACCAGCTTGTACCCACTGCCAAAGTGTGGACGCATTACCAGTCGCACGAACGCGATGACCAACCCGACCCAAGGCGCGCGAAAGCACGGCTCGGATTGCTCGATCGTCGTCAGCAATGAGAATTGTGGCGTTTGATTGCATCATAATTAAGCATTTAGACTGATTTCACCGTGGCGAAAAGGCTAAATGCTCAATACATGGGCAATTGTAGGCGAAAAACTGTTTTGCCCGGCTCAGATTCAAAGTCGACGAAGCCGCCCATGTCATCTGTGAGCTTCGATACCAGAGCGAGGCCGAGCCCTGTGCCTTTGGCCTTATTGCTGGTTACAAATGGGTCAAACACGGCATCTCCTAAGGTTTCAGGGATGCCTGGCCCATTATCTGTAATCATCACGTGCAGCGGCAATTGGACGCGTTCG
>JBMTIF010000150.1:0-5995 GCA_049437045.1 Alphaproteobacteria bacterium
CACGGGCGTGACGGACGACATGACGGTCTGCAGAACCGAGACCTTTGGCCCCGTCACCTCGATCTACCCCATCGACAGCTATGACGAAGGTTTGGAGAAGGCCAACGACACTGAATACGGCCTCGCCTCCGCCATTTTCACAAGAGACATCAACAAGGCCATGCATTTCGTTCAGAATTCCGGTGCTGGCATGTGTCACATCAATGGCCCTACCATTCAAGATGAGCCTCACATCCCCTTTGGCGGCAATGGTGAAAGTGGTTCAGGACGCGAAGGCACCGATGCGGATATGCTGGCCATGACCGAACTCAAGTGGGTAACAATTCAACTATGACTTTTACGCTTTACCACCACGGATCATCAGTCTGCGCCGCAAAGGTCCGCTTTGCGATGGCAGAAAAGGAAATGCCTTGGGAAGGCGTGTACATCGACATATTGGCCGGTGAACAATTCAATCCCGAGTACACCAAACTCAACCCCAAAGCAGTGGTGCCGACTTTGGTCCACGATGACAGTGTGGTCTGCGACAGCACGGTCATCATCGAATACCTCGACCACCTCGACCCAGACAGCAGCCTGCACCCCTCAAACCCGCTGGAACGGACCAAGGCGCGGATGTGGACCAAGGCCGTAGATGAAGACCTTCACCCAGCCTGCGGTGCCATGACCTTTGTTTGTTCGCACCGGCATACGGTTCTGCGCAATCTGGGTGAAGAAGGCGTCAAGAAGTTCCTCGCCTCGACCCCAGCGATGTCTGTCACCTCGAACTGGAAAGAGCAGAAAGACGCCTTTGTGCGTTACGGCTTCGATGCACCAGGCGCGACGGAGAAAGTGAAGCTCTACGACACCTATCTGCATAAGATGGAAGACGCACTGAACGAACCCGGCGACTGGCTGATTGGTGACGCCTTCTCGGTCGCTGACGTATCGCTCACGCCCTACGTAAATCGGCTCGACATGATGTCGATGAGCGGGATGTGGGAAAATGGTCGCCTGCCGCGTGTTGAAGACTGGTTCAACCGGGTCAAGGCCATGCCGAACTTCACCAAAAGCTTTATTGATTGGGTGCCCGAACACCTGACCAACGACCTCCGCGACAATGGCGCCAAGAGCTGGCCCGAAGTCGCCAAAATTCTCGATATAGCGATCTAAGGACAAGGAAGGAAAATCATGGGACGTTTAGAAGGTAAAGTTGCCGTTGTCAGCGGTGCCGCTCAGGGCATCGGAGCCGTCATGGCCCAAGCCCTGTCCGAGGCAGGTGCAAAAGTCCTTGTTACCGATGTTCAGGACACCGCAAACGCCGTCAAGCGCATCAACGATGCAGGCGGAACCGCACAGGGAATGACAGTTGATGTCACCAATAACGACGACCTCGCAGCCATGGTTGACATGGCAAAGTCGATGGGCGGCCTGGATATCATGGTGAACAACGCGTCGATTTTTGCCACGCTGAAGCCAAAGCCGTTTTTCGAAATTAGCGACGAAGAATTCGATCGCATCATGACCGTAAACACCCGCAGCGTGCACCAGGTCATGAAAGCCATTGTCCCGACCATGATCGGCGCCGGCGGGGGTAAAGTCATCAATATCGCATCGGGCACATTCTACTACGGCCCTCCGGGTCTGTCGCACTACACGGCGTCCAAAGGTGCTGTGATCGCCCTGACCCGCTGCCATGGTCGAGAGCTGGGCGACAAGAACATTCAGGTGAACGCAATCGCCCCCGGACTGACGGAAAGTGAAGGCCTGCGCGGGAATGATGCTTTTGATATGGCGCGAGCGCCTACCGTGGCATCACGTTCGATCAAGCGCGAAATGGTGCCGGAAGACCTGCTTGGCACCCTGATTTATCTGGCATCTCCGGACAGTGATTTTGTTACCGGCCAGACCCTCAATGTGGATGGCGGCAAAATCAACGTCTGATACGTCAGCTATCCCTCCAGCGCTGTACTACTCCCCCGAAGAGTGTGCAGCGCTGATTTCTTTAGCGGACATGATGTAATAGTGGCGGGTCGGGCAATTGATCTGCCCCTCTGCATGGGCCAGCAACAGCGCAGCTTTCAGGGCTTCAGCCCGTTTCCGTTGCTCATCGGCAAAAATCAGCCGATCAACCAGCTGCAAACCCCACTGAAAATCCCCCTTGGCCTGCGCCGCTTCAACGGCAGCAAAGACGGCATCAACACCGCCGACCAACTCAATGAACCGCAAAGCTTCGTCTTCTGGAGATAGCGCCCCCAGCGACGTGGCGTTTCCGTCAAACCATCCCATGGTTCCCACGCAATAGGCTCGAACCGCAAAATCCACGCGACCGTAGAACTCCCGCAAGTGCGGTTTTTCAGCCAGATGCTTGGGCAGAGCCACCCGGTGAGCCAGTTGATCATTCGTCAACCCCGCATCCATCCCTTCGCGGGTTTGCGCGACCACGTGTCGAATGGCATCCCGATAATCGCTGAGAACGTCCTTGATAGCCGCTGCGCCAATCACCGCCTTGGTGTGTCCCGGCGCCAGAACCTCAGGCTCGAACGCCATCAACACATCCATAGTGTCGGCCCAGGTGTCAAAGTCGCGGTACATGGTCCCGCGAATGGCGTACAGATTGGGGAAAGAGCGATAGAAATTATCACCGCTGAACAGCACTTTTTTCTCGGGATACCAAACCACCATGTGGTCAGGCGTTTCCCCCGGCGCCATCACAAGCTCCAGATCAACTCCGCATAGCGTGAGCTTCTCACCTTCGTCGCCAATCCGCCGCGTTGGCGGCATCGCGCCTGCCCCCATGCCCTTGAGCGGACGATCACCGGGGCCAACCCCGATGCCAATGATTTCCTCAGGGTACGAAAGCGTGATACCGAACTGGCGCTTGGTCCGCGCCTGCATGGCCTTGGTTGGCAAGGGGTGATCTGTGGCAACGGCGAGGAAATCATCCGAAAACTTGGTGCTGGCCAGAATTGCCGGATTGTCACCCGCAGCCGCAAACACACTGGCACCAGAGACGTGATCGCGGTGAGAGTGGGTGAAGATGATCGTATCAACCGCTAAATCGCTGATTTCTCGAAAAGCTGCGAGGATGTTCTCAGCAGCAGCCGTTGTTTCGGTCGTATCAATAATGACAAGCCCTTTGTCGCCGACAATCATGTAGACGTTCGACGCCGCGAAACCGAAGGCCATGTACACATTTTCAGCCAGTTGAACGATTTGTTTCTCGAAATATTCCGGATGTTTCTTCAGCTCTGGATGCATGACGTCCGCTCTCCCCATGTTTCTCAAACACTAGCTTTTTGGGATCCCGAACTCAAGTTTTTAGGACTTTTCTCAGCATTTTGTTCCGAAGCGATTGTTTTGGGATCCCATTTATGGGATAGCGATGTAATCAGCGATGCGGCGCGTTGCATACGCCGGGGTTCTGAACAAGAATGCCAGAGGCAGGAAAGGACAGGGAAATCAATGGCTCGGAAGAACATCCTTTATATCATGTGCGACCAACTAAGGTTCGACTACCTTGGATGCACGGGACACCCGACCATAAAGACCCCGAACATTGATGCTCTGGCTCAGAGAGGCGTCACTTTTTCAAACACTTACTGCCAATCGCCCATCTGCGGCCCGTCACGCATGTGCGCTTATACCGGCCGCTATGTTTCTTCGCACGGAGCGACCTCCAACTTCACCCCACTGCGCATCGGTGAAAAGAACATCGGTCACCACCTGAACCCCTTGGGCGTAAGAAACATTCTGGTGGGAAAAACCCACGTAGTACCGGACCGCGAAGGATTGGAGCGGCTGGGCATTGATCCAGACAGCGAAGTAGCCCTGCACCATGCCCAAGGCGGCTTCGAAGTCTATGAACGCGATGACGGCATCCACCCGGATACGATGGTAAAGCCGAATGTTGCCTATAACCAATATCTCAAGTCCCAAGGCTATGACGAAGACGCCAACCCGTGGCACTGGGCGGCTAATTCTGTCCAGACAGAAGATGGCGAGGTTCGTTCAGGCTTTTTCAATGACCGCGTAGACTTGCCTGCGCGGGTCACTGACGAGCAATCCGAAACACCGTACATGACCCGCCGCGCCATGGAGTTCCTCGAGCAGGACGACGGCGAAACGCCTTGGCTGCTGCATCTGTCCTACATCAAACCACATTGGCCCTACGTCGCGCCTGCGCCCTATCACAACATGTATTCGGCCAAAGACGTTGTGCCTGCGATCCGGTCCGAAGCCGAGCTGGAAGACCCGAACCCGCTGGCCAAGCTGTTCATGGATCGCGTTGCCGGCGAAACCTTCAGCAAGGACGAAGCGCGGGAAACCATCATCCCGGCCTACATGGGTCTGATTACCCAAATCGACGACCAACTTGGTATCCTGTTCAAGTTCATGGAAGAGCGTGGATTGATGGAGGACACGATGATTGTCTTCACATCCGACCACGGCGACTATCTTGGGGACCACTGGATGGGCGACAAGGACTACTTCCATGCCCCTGCCGTTCAAATCCCCCTGATTATTGTTGATCCGGACAAGCGCGCAGACACCACGCGCGGGACGGTTGATGCCTCGCTGGTCGAGTTGATCGATCTGCTGCCGACCTTCGTGGATTATCATGGAGGCACCATCCACGAGAACATTCTCGATGGCCGTTCACTTATGCCCAAGCTCTATGGCGAGAGCACGGCTTGGAGAGACGTCGCAGTCAGTGAGTACGACTACTCGTGCCAGGTCTTTCGCCCCGAAACGGGCCGTATGCCACTGGACTGCCGCAGCTACATGGTTGCGTCTACTGATTGGAAGTTCATCCACGCGCCGGGCTATCCCCCTGTCCTGTTCGACCTGAAGAACGACCCGCAGGAGCTGGTCGACCTCGGTCGCAGCGAAGACCATGCCAGCGTTCGCCAAGAGATGTTCAACAAACTCGCGCAATGGGCGCTGCAATACCGTCAGCGTGAAACCTGGAGCGAAGAGCACAATCTGCACATGACCGGCATGGAAGAAAAGCTTGGTGTGCTGATTGGATATTGGGATGAGGCGAGCGCGGAGGGTAAGGATCCCAAAATCCTTCCCCGTCGCACCCCTGCCAAAGCGGACTGAAACTTCGGCGCAAGCTAGGGGCGATGAGCTGCGGCGACTCAGCCCCTTAAAGGCTGAAAAAGGCACCTAAATTAGCCTGACGACCCTCATTTCCTGCAATCACGCGATGAAAACAGGATCCCATACCTTGGCTTTGGGGTCCATTTTTTGTGACATGTCACGGTTTTAGCTTGACTTTGGGATCCCGAAATGACCCCATTAGGGTGTGAGAATTTCCTTTGGCGGCGGGTTAACAGCCTGCATCAGGCCAACTGGGAGGGGAAGTTCACTCGTGCAGAGCAAGGGAGGAAAAGATGCTCAGGACACTCCGGATGGCAGCGATCGCTGCCGCAGCAACTCTTACCGCGACGCCCGCCATGGCACAGGTTAATCTGGTTGCTCACGCAGCTGGAGCCGGAACTGCCGGCGGCCTCGCAGCGACAGGTCTGGTTGAATTCGCCGCAGCAGCTGGCGTTGCAAATATTCAGCTCAAAGACGGTCAAACCGGCGCCAAGTACATTCCAGCACTCGGTGAAGGCAAGATCGACATCGCCGGTGCACCACACCACGTGCCGTTCCTGCTGGGACGTGCAGCCGGTCCATTTGGGTCCGTTGGCAAGGAAAAAGGCGCTGAAATGGCGGCTAAGATCCAACTGCTATACCCTTACACTTTCAGCGTTTTCTACATGTATGGATTTAGCTCTACGGGCATCTCCAGCTGGGATGACTTGAAGGGCAAGAAGGTCTTGCAAGGTCCGCCTAAGGGCAGCATGCCCCGCAACTCGCAGGCGCTGGTGCAGCTTGCTACCGGTCTGAAAGCCGGTGAGGACTACGAGTCAGTTACGGTGAGCATGAACCAGCTCGCAAGCGCCCTGATTGATGGTACGGCTGACGTTGCCGTTATCCCGGGCACCTTCCCGGGTCCACGGGA
>JBMTIF010000151.1:0-5974 GCA_049437045.1 Alphaproteobacteria bacterium
CGCTTCGGTTATCAGACTGAAGCGCCCCTTGTCTTTGGGACAATCAAAATGAATGATAAAAGCCGAATAAGTTTTCAGTTAATTTCTGAGGCATTTTTATACATTATTGAGTCCTACTCTGCTGTGCTTACCTCAGTACTCTTGCCGCCTGAGCATGGCGTATGATTACTATTTATTCATGATAAATATCAATCTATTGAGAATTTTGTAATAATTAATCCCAAAACATTATGATGGCCTTGGGTTTGCACAGATGAAAGCCGGGGTGCCGTCTAAATCGAGCCTCTCTTTATGAATCGAGGCTAACGCATGACCATGACCGCACCAGACACAGGCAGGTACGCTTACAGTCGGCAATTGGTACCTTTGGTATACGTGTGTGGTTTGGCGGCGGTTTTGTCGGCCTGTATTCAAGCGCTTTTCCTCTTCTTTATCGGTCCCATCTATCTTGAAATCAGCCAGCAAGGGTCGATGGCATTCTTCGTGTTGGGGCATGGTATGCTCTTTGGTGCCGTGCCTGTGTTTCTGGCGTGTTTTGGAATTGGTTGCTGGGCGCTGCATCTGCGACTTGCATTTGACCGTCAGATCAACTGGCCTTTCTGGTGCATTATCGGCTGGGCGATCATTGGTGTGAGTTCCATGGGTGCTGCAACGATCGTGGAGGCTGGAATGGCGGGGTACAAGCTGAGCGACATGGTCTTCGCGCCCGTCCTGGCGCGGATCGGCATGCATGCACTTCTCATGTTTGCGCTGTATTCGATTACGCTGCTGGCCGTGGGTTTCGTGTTCGTTAACTCCTTCGAGCGCTATCTGCCGTCTTTCGAGCGCGACTAGAGGGCGAGTTTTCCCCCGATTTTCGCTGTTTTTGCGGTCTGGGCCAAAAAAGGCCGTGGCCTTGCCTTTATTTCTCCGTGACACTCCACACTTTGACACCGTCCCCTTTGAAGGAGTGCTCACTTGAAGCCGCCTATTACCGTCTTGCTTGCTTCCGTTTTTGCGGCGGCGTTGTCCGTCGTCTCCAACTCGGTCGCGGCAGGGCAGATGGTGGTGGCGAATGACGATGTCATTCAAGACAGCTCAGTACCGAAATGGTTACGAGATCGACCACTGGGCCTCACCGTTGGTTATGTTAATTCCTATGAAGGTTCAGGCGAGGTGTCGCTGTCTGTGGGTTTGGCCTCGGACTACAGCTCCGCCAAAGCCGCGCGAGCGCCTTTGCAAACCATGTCTTCGATTGATCTACCACTGATAAACTTGGATCTGGTCCAGGTTGGGATCAGTGGGAACCTGTGGCCCGACATTTCAAACACCGGCCCAAGAGAAGATCTGGACCTGCTTTATCCGTCGGTTACGGCAGGGATTTGGGGGAGTTTTGGGATCGACTCGATTGCCGTAGATGCCAAAATCGCAGGAAAAGTGTGGTCGCCAGAGGAGTTTCCGACCCCAAGAGAGGGCTATGAAGCCCAAGTTGGCCTTACGCTGTACTCGCCAATGATGCGTCTGGGGGGAGGCCGCTTTGTCGATCTGGCAGTGCGGGCCGACCTTACGATGGCGGATGACCTGTACATGGATCAGCACTTTGGCATCTCGGACTCAGAGGCTCTGCGGTCTGGTTTGGACGCCTACGATGCTTCCCCCGGCCTCAAGTCTGCCGGGCTTTCACTCGCTACAGCGCTGCCCATAACCCGTAATTTCGAGCTGCAAGGCGCTGCGGGGATGGTCCAACTGCTCGACAGCGCTGCCGCCTCACCGTGGGTAAAGGAGCGCGGGGAATTGACCGATGTTTGGGGAAATTTCGGCTTCGCATTCCGATTTTGAGGCTCAGGTCAATGTCGCTGGCGTAAAACTGCTGTGCGCATAGGCGCTACCATGTGACAAACTAAGGCTTGAGATTCTGGCGCTCGGCGTGTTTTTTACGGCCACGTATGAAGGGGGCGTTCTGTCTCCGGTTCACCAACATTGAGTGTATCCATGCCCAAAGCCATCGTGGACGGCGTTGAAGTCGAATTCGAACACGGTATGAGCGTGCTGCAAGTCGCTGAGCTTGCAGGTGCTGAAATTCCTCGGTTCTGTTACCACGACCGCCTGTCCGTTGCCGGCAACTGCCGCATGTGTCTGGTAGAGGTCGAAGACCAGCGTGGCCGCGCGCCAAAGCCAGCGGCGTCTTGTGCGCTGCCGTGTAGCGATGGTCTGATGGTTCACACCCGCACTGACAAGGTCAAGAAGGCCCGCGAAGGCGTGATGGAGTTCCTGCTCCTGAACCACCCGCTGGACTGTCCGATCTGTGACCAAGGCGGTGAGTGTGATCTGCAGGATCAGGCACAAGCCTTTGGCCGTGACGGTTCTCGCTTTGCTGAGAACAAGCGCGCGGTAGAAGAGAAGTACATGGGGCCGCTGATCAAGACGATCATGACCCGCTGTATCCAGTGCACGCGCTGTGTTCGCTTTGCGACCGAAGTGGCGGGTACGGAAGACATTGGCCTGCTCAACCGTGGTGAACACGCTGAAATCTCCACGATTGAACGCGCTGTTCAGTCGGAAATGTCGGGCAACCTGGTGGACATCTGTCCCGTTGGTGCGCTGACCTCCAAGCCTTACGCCTTTACGGCGCGCCCGTGGGAGCTGCGCAAGACGTCTTCCATTGATGCGATGGATGCTGTTGGCGCCAACATCCGGATTGATGCGCGGGGCCGCTCAGTGCTGCGCATCCTGCCGCGCTTGCATGAAGACGTGAACGAGGAATGGCTGGCCGACAAGTCACGGCATTCCATCGACGGTCTGGGCCGTCAACGTCTGGACCGCCCCTACGTTCGTGAGAACGGCAAGTTGCGTCCGGCAAGCTGGGATGAGGCGTTCAAGGCTGTTGCTGACAAATTCAATGCCACGGCGGCTGACAAGATCGCGGCGATTGCCGGCGATCAGTGCGATGCCGAGAGCATGTTTGCGCTTAAGGCACTGATGGACGCCAAAGGCTCCAAGAACATGGACTGTCGTCAGGATGGTGCGGCGCTGGGCGAGGGTGGCAATCGCTCCGGCTGGTTGTTCAACACCACCATTGCTGGTCTGGAAGAGGCTGACGTGGTCCTGCTGGTTGGCTCCAACCCACGCTGGGAAGCGCCGCTCATCAACGCGCGGATCCGCAAGCGGTTCCTGACCGGTGAATTACAGGTCTTCGGCGTTGGTGCGCCGCATGACCTGTCTTACGAGACGACCTGGGTCGGCGCAGGGCCGCAAACGCTGACGGACATCCTCGATGGCCGCACCGCTGCGGCTGATGCGCTTCGCAACGCGAAGAAGCCGGTGATTATCGTTGGGCAGGGTGCTTTGGCCCGCGAAGACGGTGCAGCGGTTCTCCACAAAGCCGGTCAGATTGCTGAAAAGTTCAACGCGATTCAGGACGGTTTCAACGGTTTCAACGTGCTGCACACTGCTGCGGCACGGGTCGCTGGTCTGGACATGGGCTTCCTGCCCGGTGATGGCGGCAAGGGCATGGGCGAAATCATCGCTGGTGCGCAGTCTGGTGAGATCGAAATGGTCTACCTGCTGGGTGCGGATGAGTTCGACACCGAAACCCTGCGCAATGCCTTTGTGGTCTATCAGGGCCACCACGGCGATGCCGGTGCTAGCGTCGCTGACGTGATCCTGCCGGGCTCGGCCTATACCGAAAAGAACGGCATCTTCGTCAACACCGAAGGCCGGGTTCAGGCGAGCCGTCTGGCGACTTTTGCGCCGGGTGATGCGCGTGAAGACTGGACCATCCTGCGGGCGCTTTCCGGCGTGGTGGGTAAGGTTCTGCCATTTGATGACCTTGGTGCGCTGCGTCAGGCAATGGTTGCTGCCGTCCCGCACTTGGGCGGTATCGACCAGATCGAAGCGGCTGAATGGGCTCTGCCGGGTGTCGCTGGCGATATGCAGGACGCGGCTTTCGAGCCGATCATCGACAATTACTACATGACCTGTCCGATTTCGCGGACGTCGAAGACCATGGCGGAGTGTACCGAAGTGTACATGGCCGGTTCTCTCGAACAAGCGCGTGAAGCGGCGGAGTAAAGGGTATGATGGATCTATTTCTCACAACCGTTTGGCCTGCGCTGAAGATTCTGCTGACCATTCTGGTTGTTATCGTGCCGGTTATTCTGGGCGTTGCATACATGACGCTGGCGGAACGTAAGGTCATTGCAGCGGCGCAGTTCCGCCACGGCCCGAACGTGGTCGGCCCGTTTGGTGTGCTGCAGCCTTGGGCGGATGCTCTCAAGCTGATGTTCAAGGAAGTGATCCTTCCTGCCGGTGCCAACAAGATCGTGTTCTTCCTCGCGCCCATGCTGACCTTTGCGTTGGCCATGCTGGCTTGGGCGGTCATGCCGATCACGGAAAACTTCGCGATTGCAGACATTAACCTTGGTCTGCTGTACCTGTTCGCGATTTCGTCGCTGGGTGTTTACGGCATCATCATGTCGGGCTGGGCGTCGAACTCGAAGTACCCATTCCTTGGCGCGCTGCGGTCTGCGGCGCAGATGGTTTCCTACGAAGTTTCCATGGGTCTGATTATTATCACGGTGGTGATTACCGTGGGTGCAGGCGGCTTTAACCTCGGCAACATCGTTGAAGCGCAACGCGGACTTTGGTTTGCCATTCCGCATTTCCCGATGTTCGTGGTGTTCTTCATCTCTGCGCTGGCAGAAACCAACCGCGCGCCTTTTGACTTGCCAGAAGGCGAGTCCGAGCTGGTGGCCGGTTACTTCCTCGAATACTCCTCCATGCAGTTCGCTCTGTTCTTCCTTGGCGAATACGCAAACATCCTGCTGATGTCCGCGATGACGGTGACGCTGTTCCTTGGCGGCTACCTCTCGCCGGTTGAAATCTGGTTCCTGGGTGATGTCTGGATGCAGCCGGTCTGGTTCGTGCTGAAAACGTCTTTCATCGCTTTCGTGTTCCTTTGGGTTCGCGCAACGGTCCCGCGCTACCGCTACGACCAGTTGATGCGTCTGGGTTGGAAAGTGTTCCTGCCGCTGTCCCTGTTCTGGGTTGTTCTGACATCCGGCGTGATCGTCGGTTTCGGTCTCTAATCGAAAAGGCTCTTGGCATATGTCCGCTCTCATAAGCTCACTACGCAGCCTGCTCCTGCTCGAACTCGTTCGCGGCATGAGCCTCACGCTCTGGTCCATGTTTACGGGCCGCCGCGTGACCGTGAACTATCCTTACGAAAAGGGCGTACTTAGCCCGCGTTTCCGGGGTGAGCACGCCCTGCGCCGTTACCCAACCGGTGAAGAGCGCTGCATCGCGTGCAAGCTGTGCGAAGCCATCTGCCCGGCACAAGCCATCACCATCGAAGCCGAACCGCGCGAAGACGGCTCCCGCCGCACCACGCGCTACGACATCGACATGACCAAGTGCATCTACTGCGGCTACTGCCAGGAAGCTTGCCCGGTTGACGCTATCGTGCAGGGGCCGAACTACGAGTTCTCAACCGAGACACGGGCAGAACTCTACTACAACAAAGACAAGCTGCTCGATAACGGCGACCGGTGGGAACACCTGATCGCTGCCAACATCGCGCAAGACGCTGCGTACCGCTAAGCCGGTTCGGAAAGCCAGTTAGGAAAGTTTAGACATGGCAGAGATCATCACAGGCTTGACCTTCTACCTGTTTGCCGCGGTGACCATTGCGTCCGCGGTGATGGTCGTTGGCTCTCGCAACGCCGTTCACTCGGTGCTCTTCCTGATCCTCGCATTCTTTACCTGTGCGGCGCTGTTCGTTCTGCGCGGTGCCGAGTTCGTCGCAATGATCCTTGTGATCGTTTACGTCGGGGCGGTGGCCGTGCTGTTCCTGTTCGTCGTGATGATGCTCCACGTTGGCGAAAACCGACTGTTCCAGGGCGTGAAGCGCTTTGGTGTGGTTGGCGTGCTGGTGGGCCTCGCCGTTGCGGCTGAACTGGTGATCGTCATCACCACCCGCGCATTCCGGCAGGATGCT
>JBMTIF010000152.1:0-5962 GCA_049437045.1 Alphaproteobacteria bacterium
TCAAAAACAGAGGCTTAAGAGGCGCGCGACGGAGTAAGAGCTGTGAATTCTTCGGGTGTGTTAACGTTATAAAATGGGTCTTTGGGGTCTGTCGGCCATTCGACGGTCGTCCAGCCCACCTGTTCGGCCAGTCGGTCAATCTTGCGCTCACCCCGATGGAAAGAGTCGAGCAGCACTTCCAGGCTGTGCGCAGGCCAGCACCCAACAACAGGGTGGTGCCGTCCCTTGCTGCTGGCAAAGATGATTTCGTCCGTATCCAGCGTGAGCTTGCGAACCAGATCAAAGGGGATGTGAGGACAGTCGATGGGAACAGTAATCAGTCGTGCGCCCATGCCACCTGATGCCCGCGCCCATGCCAGGCCAGCCAGAATGCCGCAAATTGGCGCTTCAGAGGGCTCAAGATCGAAGATCCGGGGCAACTTGATCTCGCTCAGGCGTTCTTTATTCGGGCCAGTGCTCAGCCCCAAAACGTCGACTTGAGGCTGAACCCGCTTGATCGCGCGTTCGATCAGGGTGTCGCCTTCAAATTCCAAGTAGGCCTTATCTCGACCCATCCGACGGGACTGACCGCCTGCCAAAACTAGTCCAAAATTCACGTACCGGTGTCCTCTACCGTATCAAAAGTCAGTCGCTGCGCGCCGGAAAGAACCGTCAGACGCTTCCCCTTGGCGCGTCCAATAAGGGTCAGATTGGTCTGACGCGCCAATTCAACACCCCAAGCGGAGAAACCGCTGCGAGAAATCAGGATGGGCAGGCCCATAGTCACGGTCTTTATCACCATTTCCGAGGTCAGACGCCCGGTGGTGTAGAAAATCTTGCCAGCAGGGTCCACGCCTTCCTGCGCCATGACACCTGCGATCTTATCGACAGCGTTGTGGCGGCCCACATCCTCCATGTAAATCAGTGGCCGGTCTTCCTCAGCCAGAGCGCATCCGTGAATGCCCCCGGCTTCAAGATACAGGCTCGGCACCGAGGCCAGCCGGCGCAGCAGACGGGTCAGGGTCGAGATGGGTATTCGCGGCCCGTCATCAGGCAGCCACACGCCTTCGAGTTGCTCCATCAGATCGCCAAAGATTGTGCCCTGTGCGCAGCCGCTGGTCAGGGTCTTCTTCTTCAGCTTGTGCTCAAAGTCGGTTTCGTCGGGTGTACGCACAACCGCAACGCCCAGGTCATCGTCGTAATCGATCCCATCGATCCGCGCATTGCGTGGAAGCATCCCTTGGTTGACCAGATAGCCGAGCGCCAGCATCTCCGGAAAATCCCCGACAGTCATGGCAGTAACGATTTCTGCGTCGTTGAGAAAAATCGTCAGCGGCTTTTCACGAACCGCCCGCACGCGTTCAGTTTCGCCGCGCTCGTTGGTGATTTCGATGGTATGGGCCAGCTCCGGATCTTCCGGGTTGGGGGCCAGCAGCAGGGAGTCCAGCGCACCATCTTCGATGGGCGGCGCTTTGGCGCGCTTGCGGATGTCTGCGCCAGAGTCCCCGGATTCGCTCATCAGGCCGCAACTTTCCAATCGGGAGTTTCACCGACTTCCAGCGCTGCGAGATACTTTTCAACCTCCAGCGCTGCCATGCACCCCATGCCAGCAGCCGTGACGGCTTGGCGGTAGATGTGGGCGGTTACGGCACCCGCGGCAAAGACGCCCGGGATGTTGGTTTTGGTGCTGTCCGGCGCGGTGACGAGGTAACCGCCGTCCATGTCCAACCCGGTCCCTTGGAAAATCTCCGTTGCTGGAGCATGGCCAATGGCGACGAACAGGCCGTCAATCTTGAGCTCGCTGACAGCATCGGTTTTCCGGTTGCGCAGGGTCAGGCCCGTCACTTCCTTGGGAAAGCCCGAAGTGCCGTTGATGGTTTGCACTTCCGTGTCCCAGATGGTTTCGATCTTGGGGTTGGCCATCAGACGGTCTTCTAGGATTTTCTCGCACCGCAGCTCATCCCGACGGTGGATCAGGGTCACTTTGGTGGCGTGATTGGTCAGGTAAAGTGCTTCTTCGACAGCGGTATTGCCGCCACCAACAACTGCCACTTCGCGATCCTTGAAGAAAAACCCGTCACAGGTGGCACAGGCCGAAACGCCAAAGCCGCGGAACTCCTCTTCACTGTCCAGCCCCAGCCACTTCGCCTGCGCGCCGGTACAGATGACCAGCGTGTCGCAGGTCCACTGCGTGCCGGATTCGCAATTGAGCGTGAAGGGACGGTTTTCCAGATCGACCGATGCGACGTGATCGAAGACCATTTCCGTGCCCACGTTCTCCGCCTGGGCCTTCATCTGATCCATCAACCAGGGACCCTGAATGGCTTCAGCGAAGCCGGGATAGTTCTCTACATCCGTGGTGATCGACAACTGACCGCCGGGCTGCATGCCTTGCAGCAGCATGGGTTTCAGCGCCGCGCGTGCCGCGTAAACGGCTGCGGTGTAGCCCGCCGGTCCGGAACCCAAAATGATCATCCTGCGGTGGTTTGAGTCGGTCATGCGTAGGGCTCCCTGTTAGCGCGGCAAAGCCTGACGTTATACGGCTTTGTGTGTTTGGTCTGTATATAAGCCAAGGCCTTGGCTCTGGCAAAACCGACGCCTGTGGAGGAGCGGTGGATAATTACTTTTGTGTGGAATATTCTTTCTGATATGACGGGAAAGATTCCTAAAAGTGTCCGAGAACCCCTATGCCACGCCTCGCACTCGATGCCATTGATCTCAAAATCCTGAGAATCCTGCGTGATAACGGGCGCATCACCAATGTGGCGCTGGCCGAACGTGTGGGTATATCACCGCCGCCGTGTTTGCGACGGGTCCGCGCTCTGGAGCAGGCTGGTTATATTCACGGCTATCACGCCGAGCTTGATCCCGATTTGATCGGCTACGAGGTCACAGCGTTTTGCCATGTCGGGTTGGTCAGCCAGGCAGAGGCAGACCTCAAATCCTACGAAGAGCTGGTGCGCTCGTGGCCAAATGTTCGAGAGTGTCACATGCTGATGGGGGAAGATGACTTCATCCTGAAGGTCATGGCACCCTCAGTTGAGGAGCTTAACGCCTTCATCATCAGCCACTTAACGTCTGCACCCAATGTGAAGAACGTCAAAACGGCGATCTGCATTCGACGGTCAGACCGCAAACCGTCCGTTCCGGTGCCAACAGCCTGAAGCGGCGCAGCACCGGAGCCAAGCGGAGGCAAGATCACTTGATCTTGTTAACGTCGTCCGAACCCCAAGCTGCGATAAACATGGAAAGCACCACGCCCAGACCGAACACGGCGATGGGCAAAAGGGTCCAGTTCATGACGAACAGCATGAACAGAACAACGACCATAACGACCACCCACATGATTGCGGTGATGGTGTCTTTCATGGAAATTTCGAGCGGGTTCTTCGCAGCCATTGGGCAATCCTCAGACGAAAAAATAATCAGTTGCAGATGCTTTTACTGATCTATGCGGCCTTGGGCAATCGGTCCCTGTCATGCGGTGCGCTCAGGTCAATCACCGGGCCTTTGGGAACGATCAATGTCGGGTTGATGGTGGTGTGACTGCCGTAATAGTGGCGCTTGATGTGATCCATGTTCACAGTGGCCATCACGCCCGGGGTCTGGACCAGATCCAGCATGTAATTCTGGATATTCGGGTAGTCCACGATGCGGCGCAGGTTGCACTTGAAGTGGCCCACATAAACCGGATCGAAGCGCAGCAGTGTTGGCAGGAATCGCCAATCGGCCTCGGTGATGCGGTCACCGGTCAGATAACGGCGATCCGCCAGCCAGTCTTCCATCTCATCGAGCACGTCAAAGACTTTGGTGACTTCTTCCTCATAGACGTCTTGGGCGGTGGCAAAGCCCGCCTTGTAAACGCCGTTATTGAAGTTGCCGTAGATGCGCGCGTTGATCCGGTCGATTTCGGGCACGAGATCGCTTGGACGGAACTGAGGCTCCAGACCGTTCACCGGGCCGAACTCCTCATCAAACATCCGAATGATTTCCGAGCTTTCATTGCTCACGATGGTGCCGGATTCCCGGTCAAACAGCACAGGAACGGTCACCCGCCCGGTGTAGTCGCTTTGGGCGTTGGTGTAGACCTGATGCAGCATCTCAGCGCCAAAAATTGGATCGGTGTGGCCAATCTCGGTCGCGTCACGGAAGGTCCAGCCGTCACCAAGCATAATGGGGTTCACAACGGATACGGAAATCGCCTCTTCCAGCCCTTTGAGTGCACGATAAATCAGCGTCCTGTGCGCCCAAGGGCAGGCATAGGAAACGTAGAGATGATACCGACCGGGAGCGGGCGTGAAGGGTGTCGAGCCGTCGGCCTTGATCCATGAGCGGAATGAGGAGTCCTTGCGCTTGAAGCGTCCTCCGGTGGATTTGGTGTCGTACCACTGATCCACCCATTTGCCTTCGACGAGTAAGCCCATAGCGATTTTATCCTCACAATGACGTTGTTTTGACTGACATGGGTTTGCGCATCGGCGCTGGTAAGGTGCAAAAACGCGCACAACCTGAGCAAAAAGTAGGGACTGACCATGTCCAGTGCACGCCTGACCCTGGGAACCTTCAACGTTCTGAACCTCGTTCCGGGCTCAACGCCTGAGCAGCGCCACTTCTTTTACAAGGCTGAGCCCAAGCAGTCTTACTGGGCAGCCGATCCCGGTGATTCGGGGATGTCGGCTTATGCGGAAAAGCTGCACTGGCTGGCCCGGCAGATTGATTTGCTCGACTGTGACGCCATTGCCTTTCAGGAAGTTTTCGATGAAGCGCCCTTGCGCGAAGCCATCGCACTTTCGAGCTGGAACGAACACCCGCACACGCTGGTCATGGGCGGCGAGCCAAGCTTTGTCGAAACGGAATTCAAAGGAACGCCAAGCCGGGTTTACAACAAGCCGCGGGTTGCCCTTCTGGTGCGCGGGGATTGGCAGGTCGAGGCCGAAGTGCTGGACGCCTTTCCCGCAGATTTTGGCTTTGATGAGCCGCTGGTAGGTCGCGATGGGGCGGAGCGCGCGTTCGTCTATGCCCAGAATGGTCAGACCGTTTCTCGGATGTACCGCCCGGCGCTGCGCTGTGTCCTGACGCTGCCGGAGTGGTCCGAGCGCCTGCAGGGGGTGTCGGCGGGTGATCGCGGGCAGATTGTCGTCTATGTCGCCCACTTCAAGTCCAAGGCCCCCATGACTGAGCGCAGCCAGACCGGAACCTCAGCGGAAAAGGCCCGGCAGTATGCGCGGGAAAACGCGCTGGGTGCTGCGCGGTCAGCGATGATCCGCAACGTGGATGCCGCCGCCGTCCGCTGGCGCGTGATCGAAGACCTCGAACAGCATCCTGAGCGCCCGGTCGTCCTTATGGGCGACCTCAATGACGAGCTTGAGGCGATTTCATCGGACATCGCTGGTGGCTTGTCAGTCCCCTACTTCAGCCGCGATGATTATCCTGACGATGACCGCGAGTTGATGCGCCATGTAGCAAGCGACCTGGCGCTCTACTCCACCGCCCGGCGGCATGGGCGCAAGACGCAGCGGGATGTGCTCTATACCTTCTTCTGGGACGGACAGCACAACACGCTCGACCACATCCTTGTTTCCCGTCACTTCATCCCGGATTGGATGCGGGAGGATTGGGGATCACCAGCGGTCGGGGATGTCGGATCGCTGCGGGTATTCAACGATCACCTGATGGATGACATGCTGGATGAGTTGGAGCACTGGCAAGTGTCCAAGTATCACGCCCGGAAGTCAGATCACGGGCAGGTTGTCGTGAGGTTGGATTGGAACCGCCGTCCCAAGACGGCGGAACAGGACTAGACGAAGGAAATCTTCTCAACTTCGTAGTAGCGCGTACCTTTTGGCGTTGTGACTTCAGCAGAAGCACCAACTTCCTTGCCGATCAGGGCGCGGGACAGTGGTGAGGAGACGGAGATTTTGCCGGCCTTCAGGTCGGCTTCGAGGTCGCCAACGATCTGATAGGTCACTGGCTCGTCGGTTTC
>JBMTIF010000153.1:0-5957 GCA_049437045.1 Alphaproteobacteria bacterium
GGGAACGACAAGACGGACCCAAGTACGCTGGTCGACGCCGAAGCGTTTTATCGCGAAGTTGGCAAAGTCACGATCCGGGTCAACAAAGAAGTCCCCGGACACGTCGCCAACCGCCTTCAGGCGGCTCTTTGGCGCGAGGCCATCCATCTGGTCAACGAAGGTGTGGCGAGCGTGGAAGACGTTGATACGGCTGTGTGGGCCGGTCCGGGACTGCGGTGGGGCGCGATGGGGCCGCATATGCTGTTTTCACTGGGTGCTGGTGCTGGTGGTCTGGAAGAATTCTGCAACCGTTACGCGGACAGTTTTCACCGCTGGTGGGATGATTTGGGTGAGCCTCGGATCACTCCTGAGGTGGCAGAGAAGTTGGCGCAGGGCGTGGCAGAGGAAGCTAAGGGGCGCGGGGTCGAGGCGCTGGGGGCTAAGCGTGATGAGCTTGTCGTTGCTCACCTCAAGGCGGTCAAAGACCTGCGCTGATGACAAGCGCACCCGGAGAGCTTCGGTCCTTTATACTGCTGGTCACAGACAGTTTTAACATGGCGGCGACCATGAACTTCGTCGACCCGTTAAGGGTCGCAAACTATCTGTTTGGCCGCCGCTATACTTGGTCGTTTCAGGCCCGTGAAGCAGGTGAGGTGCTTGCGTCCAATGGTGCAGCCCAAAGAGTTGAAGCACTGAATTCCGAGGGTGCGCGGCCCGACTACCTGATTATTTCAACCAGCTGGACGCCCGAAGCTATGGCGAGCGCTGACGTCCTTACAACCGTTCGCAAATGGAACCGGCGTGGGACACGATTGCTTACCTTGGACACTGGCGCTTTTGTATTGGGCGAGGCCGGGCTGCTGACGGGGGGAAAGGTTACGGTTCACCCTGAACACCGGCAAGCTCTTGCCGAACTCTATCCGGCTGTAGAGGTCAGCGACGCGGCGTGGGTTGATGACCGCGTGGCGCTATCCTGTGGCGGCGGACTTGCGGCTGCTGCTTGCGGTTTGGATCTGGTGGAAAAGGATTGGGGCCCTACGGCGCGAAAGCGGGTAGCGGCCTATCTCCTTGATCCCTGGACATTGGACCAAGAGCAAACAGCCAACGAAGAACACAATCTGCCCAGCCTGTTCGCGCAGGCTGAAAAGCTGATGCTGGACCACCGGGAAGACCTGATTTCCATCCCGCAAATTTGCAAAGCGCTGGGGGTGACACAGCGACGGTTGGAGCAGGCATTCAAGCGTCAGGTTGGGGTTGCTCCGGTCACCCATTACCTTGGTCTTCGCCTGGAAAAAGCGCGCGAGCTCTTGGTTCAGACTGAAATGCCAATCATGGAAGTTTCGCTGGCCTGCGGCTTCTCATCGCCCGAAAACTTTTCCCGGCGCTACCGCATTCACCACGGCTATTCGCCGCGTGAACACCGCTCAGTCGGTCGAGTGGCTTATGAGTTTCGCTTCGCGGATGAGACGGGCGGAAGGGGATCAGGCGACGCGCTGACTTAAGGCGCGAGAAATCATCACCCGCATGATTTCATTGGTGCCTTCCAGAATTTGATGGACCCGCAAATCGCGTACGATCCGCTCAAGGCCGTATTCAGACAAGTACCCATAACCGCCATGAATCTGCAGAGCCTGATTGGCAACGTCAAAGCACTGGTCGGTGACAAACCGCTTGGTCATTGCGTTCTGTGTTGCGATGTCGCCGCGGGCTTCGTCCATGGCCTGCGCGGCTGCGTACAGAAACAAGCGCGAGGCTTCGAGGGCGGTTTCCATGTCTGCGAGCTTGAAAGCCGTATTCTGGAAATCACCAATGGCTTGACCGAACTGCTTACGCTCACGGCTGTATCGCAGGGCGCGGTCCATGGCTTCCTGCGCACCTCCGAGGGAGCAGGCCGCAATGTTGATCCGCCCGCCGTTCAGTCCCTGCATCGCGAAGTTAAAGCCCTGTCCTGCGTCTCCCAAGCGGTTGGCTGCAGGAATTCGACAGTCATCGAAGCTGACCATGGCTGTTGGTTGAGCGTTCCAACCCATCTTGCGTTCATTCTTGCCAAAGCTCAGACCCGCCGTTCCGCGCTCTACCAGAAAAGCAGAAATCCCCTTTGGACCCGGCCCTTCCGAGCGGGCCATGACAATGTAGAGGTCAGAGAACCCGGCGCCTGAGATGAACACTTTCGCGCCGTTAAGCACATAGCTGTCGCCGTCTCGTTCTGCGCGCGTGGTCAGATTGGCGGCATCCGAGCCATTGTTGGGTTCGGTCAGACAGTACGAGGTGATAACCTCGCCGCGCACCATTGGACCTACAAAACGGTCACGCAGGTCTTCGCTGCCAAAGCGGTCAACCATCCACGCCGCCATGTTGTGGATGGTCAGAAAGGTCGAATGACCGATGCAACCTTTGGCCAGCTGTTCGAAAATCAAAGCAGCTTCCAGACGGCCCAAGCCCGAACCGCCATGTTGCTCGCCCGTGTAGATCCCACCGAAGCCCAGTGCGCAGAGTTCTTGCAAAACGTCACGATCCAGAATGTGGTTCTGGTCCCAATGTTCGGCATTGGGGCGCAGCCGGTCATCGGTAAAGGCCGCTGCTGCGTCTACGATCAATCTCTGTTCTTCGGTCAGTGCGAACATGGGTCGCCCCTTCTTGCCCCCGGGTCGTCAAGGCGACAGCAGCGCGTCTTTTGCCCTGTCATGGGTCGGGTGACGGGATCGCACTGGCTTGCCGCTTTAGTGTCCTGTTATCAGATATCGCAATTGCGCGCTGCTGATTCGTTGTCACGTTGGCTTTTCCAAATCGGTGGCGCGTGTTATGCAAGCGCTTACATTGATGCAGAAATCGAGGAACACGAGGGTGGACATAAACGATAGGATTGTTAGCGACTTGGTCGCCAACGACGTCAGTTTTGTAACGACGGTGCCATGTAAGCAGTTGGCCGGGGTGATTGATGCCGTAGAGGCTTGCCCGGACATTTACCACATCCCGGCGAACAAAGAAGATGAGGGCATGGGCCTGTGTGCTGGTGCATTCATGGGCGGAAAGCGCCCGGCAATCATCATGCAGAACACGGCGATCGGCGTGACGATCAATACGTTGGTCACGCTCACGCAGTTCTACCGGATGCCGCTGCCCATGCTGATTTCCTACCGCGGAGAACTGGGCGAGCCCGTGGCGTGTCAGGTCGAAATGGCCGTTCATACCAAGGCCTTGCTGGCGCAGTTGAACATCCCGACTTATCACTTCCACCGCGAAGAAGATGTCGAGGAACTCGATAAAATCCTGAAGTACACTTTCATGTGTAACAAGCCGGTCGCGATCCTGACCGATGCGTCCTTCTGGAAGGGGTACTAAGCCATGATTCGTTCTGATGTTCTCAAAGAGCTTGCTCCAACCCTCGCGGATCACTTGGTGATCTGTAATATCGGTCTGCCCAGTCAGGAACTGCACCTGATCGACGACCGAGCGACCAACTTTTATATGCTCGGGACCATGGGATTGGCTTCGTCAATCGGCCTTGGGCTGGCGCTGGCGCAAGATAAGAAAGTCATTTCCATTGATGGTGATGGTTCAGTTCTGACCAACTTCGGTACCTTACCGACCATCGCCAACAACGTCGCTGACAACTTCATTTTGTTGATCATCGACAATGGTTCCTACGGCTCGACCGGGGATCAGCCAACGTACGCGGGCAAGAAAACCTCGCTGGCAGCTGTCGCTTCGGCTTGCGGCTGCGAGAACGTGGTTGAGTGTTCAGCGGAAGATACGGTTCAGGCTGTCAAAGACGCGATTGCTTCAGACAAGATGACAATCATCGTATCGAAGTGCGAGTCCGGCAACATCAAGGTTCCGGTTATCACCATGGACCCTGTCACCATCCGTGACCGCTTCATGGGCGCTGTGAAGGCCTAAGGGACCATGTTTGCAGGCCCACTGACCAACGCGGAAGACGCCCGCTTGCGGGCGCGGCGTGTGCTGCCTCGTCTGGTGTTTGACTACATCGACGGGGCTGCCGGTCAGGAAACGGGCGAAGCGGCGAACCGCTTGGCTCTCAGGGCGATAAACCTGCAGCCGCGCATCCTCCGGGACGTGCGGCAGCGGTCGCTAGGCACAGAGCTGTTTGGGCAGCAGGTGGGGCTTCCTTTCGGCATTGCGCCTATGGGGATGTGTAACCTGTCTTGGCCCGATGCAGACTTGATGCTGGCACGTCTGGCAGCGCGTGAGAAAGTCCCGCACGGCGTTTCAACCGTGGCTTCGACGTCTATGGAGCGGGTTTGGGAAACGTCCGAAGGTCAGGCCTGGTTTCAGCTTTACTACAGTGGCGATGGAGCAGGTACGATCAAGCTGGTGGAACGGGCAAAAGCTGTTGGTTATCAGACCCTTGTCATCACCGTTGATGTCCCAGAAGTGGGGAGACGACCGCGTGAGTTGAAGCAGGGGTTCAAGATGCCGTTCCGTATCGGTCCAAAGAGATTCACCGACTTTGCTTTGCATCCTCGCTGGTCCTTAACCTCGCTTGTTCGTGGTGCGCCAAGCCTTGGAAATTTTGGTCCTGCAGATCAAAAGCGCGGTTTTGTCTTTGATCGGACTGAGAGCCGCTCAGGGGCCGACTGGCGTTTCTTTGACCAACTGCGAGAGCAATGGTCGGGCAATCTGGTTGTCAAAGGGGTTCTAGACCCACGTGACGCCGCTGAACTCAAGGATCGCGGCGCGGATGCGGTACAGGTTTCCAGTCACGGTGGACGACAGCTTGAAGGTGGTGTTTGTCCGGTTGTGGCTCTGCCAAAGATCCGGCAAGCGGTTGGTCGGGACTTCCCTGTCTTCTTCGACAGCGGTCTCCGGTCGGGTGAAGACGTGTTGAAGGTGCTGGCGCTGGGCGCTGACTTTGCCTTCTTGGGTCGCCCGCTGCAGTTCGCGATGGCTGCGCGGCAAGAGCGTGGCTTGGCCGAATACTGGAATAGTGTGAAATCTGAATTGTCGATCGCGATGGCCATGACAGGCCTGACGGCGGTCAGCGAAGCATCGTCCGACATCCTTGCCGGCGACTAAAGCGCAGGCGGTGCCAGAGACCCGCGTTTGATGATGTGCGTTAGCAATTCCGCGCTTTGTCCGCTACCCGGTTCCCGGATTTCGGCGAGCAGCTCTTCCGCTGCGCGTTGACCCATCTGGATTTGCGGCACGCGCACTGTCGTCAGACCCGGATCGACAAACTGCGCGAGCGCAATATCGTCAAAACCAGTGATTGAAACGTCCTCAGGCACCCGGAACCCCAAAGCCTTCGCGCGCTGGATCATCCCTGCGGCCAGCACGTCGTTACCCGCTAGTATGGCCGTGGGGCGAGGGGACTGGGCGATAACGGTGTCAAAAGCCTTAGCAGCATGGTCAAAGCTGTATTTGGTCTGGTGTACCATAACGATTTTAGCCCCCGAATCAGGAGCATTAAGGACGGACTCCATTCCGGCCAATCGGTCAGCTGCACGGTCATTACCGTCACAGATGCCAGAGACGATGGCCACAGCCTTGTGACCGTATTCCAGCACCAGTTTGGCCACGTCTTCGCCAGCGCGATGGTTGTCAAAGCCAACATAAAGCTGACCCGGCTCTGCACGGTAACACCAGACATTCAGCGTCGGTATCCGGCGCGAGGTAAGAAACTGCTGCGTTTTCTCAGGCCGCTTGCTGCCCACCAGCAGCATTCCGTCGGCACCATGGGAAATAAGCGTCTGGATTTGCTCGAACTCATAATCGGGATCGTAGTTCGATGAACCAATGAGCAGCGTGACTTTCTCGCGCGCCAAAACTTCCTGAAAGGCCTGGATTCCACCAGCAAAGACGGAATTGGCCATGGATGGAATTACAGCACCGATGATGTTGGTTCGGCGCGTGGCCAAGGCTCGACCGCCGAAGTTTGGTGTATAGCCCAGGTCATCAATAGCCTTTTGAATCCGCAGCCGCGTGCTTTCAGCGACACGATCAGGCGTGTTGATGCA
>JBMTIF010000154.1:0-5947 GCA_049437045.1 Alphaproteobacteria bacterium
GCCAATAGTGCTGGGACAGCAATCGGACAGTCTCAACCGACAGGATCTTGCTTTCATCAATGCTGCTTGCTGCGCTCCGGATCACGTAATCGAAGTCCGTGCGCTCATTAAGGTGCGGTACAAGCAACTCATCGGAAACTTCGCCAACAAGCTCACCAACCGTTGGACCCACCTCTTCGAATAGCGCGTCCCGGTCCTTTGACGTGGCAAGAACAAGCAGATGGGGCAGCAACAGATGGAACTTATAGGTTTCGGGGTCTGGTCCCTCGATACCCTGAATAAGCCGAAGCAGATCTTCGGCCATATTTTCTGGCATCTTTTCAAAATTGCGAAGGTAGAGCATGCCCCGGGCCGACTTCTGGACTTTACCGGAAAACAGCCGCGCCACCTCGCTGGAACCTTCATGCCCTACCCGATCTGAGCCTGAGTTGACGTACTCTGGCTCAAAGAAACCTAGGCGACCTGCATTGCCAAACAGCAGGCTTTCGTAATTTTCATCATTGATAAGCGCACAGTCTAATTCAACAACAGGCGACTCAGGCGCGATCCGTGAAAACAGCTGGCGGCACACGACTGACTTTCCAGTACCGGGCGCGCCGAAATTCAACAGCGTTCCACCCGTCGCCAAATTCTGCTCCAGCTTTTCAAGCTGGGCGAGGACTTGCGGATCCCGACAATCGGTTGCGGCACGAGTGCCAGATTTCCGTGACTTTGTCGTCTGCCGACCATCAGTGGCAGGGAAAGCTGCAGAACCACCTTTGGAAAAGTGGATCTTGTTGATGTACCGCATCAGATGACCAATTTCCTTGATCGTAAAGAATACGGTCGAGCGCATGTGATCCTTAACCACCGCGGTGCCGCGCGTCAGGACTTCCTGCAACAAAGTAGAAAAACGAGCGTCAAACAGGTTTTCAAAGGCAATAGGACCGCTGAGGTTGGACCCCTGTAGCATCTCCTGCGCACTTCCGTTCGCGCCGATGACAAAGCCGTCTTCATTCAAGGCCAACAGCGCCGCACTTGTTGTATTGAGATATTCCTGACGCGGATGGAAGCCAAGGATGAGTGCACCAGCATGTTCAGCCCGGAACAGGCGGTTTTCCACGTTGACTGCGGCTAGTTTGACCAGTGCCAAGGTGTGCCGCTGGCGTGAGCGTGCATCGGTTGATGCGTCAATGACGCCCACCACCTGATTGCGTGAATTGCGGACAGGACTGGCAAAGCAGGAAATCTGCTCAAGCCGACTCAAGAAGTGATCGCGCCCATCAACAACAGAGGCGCGCTTGGTTGCCAGCGACAGCCCGAGGGCGTTGGTACCGCGAATATCCTCCTGCCAGACGGACCCTGGAATAACCATGCGGCTCGCGCTGCTCTGCGAGAATTCCTGATCGTGGATGGCTTCAAGGATCGTGCCGGAGTTATCTGCGAATGCCACCACGTAATTCGAGCCAGCAACCTGTGTGAACAGTTCCTGTAACTCAGTCTGCGCCAACTGCCAGAGGGCATGATTTTCCTCTCGCTTGGCGCGCAGTTCGGAATCGTGAAGGACAACGGAACGCAAGGGGTCTTCGCGGCGAAGCCCAGCATAGTGGCATCGCTCCCAGCTGTCCGCCACGAGCGATTTGAGTGAAGAGACCTCTACCAGTCCTTCAGCTTGGGGGTTGGATATCGCGTCCCGCATGACGTCAACCACTCCGTCTTTATCACTGTACTTTAAAGGTAACCTAAGACCCGTGCCCGGAAAACAAGGTCAATTGTTCAAAAATTGAACAAGATTCAGCTGATCTGCCTGAAAACTGAACACAGATTAGCCTGTGCTGTTCATCCGCTGTCGACGAGCTTTCACCGCAGAGAACTGTTCGAGGAGGAAAGCAGTGAAAGCTCAGGTTCTATACGAATACGACCCAGCCATGAAAAAGGACGTATGGGTTCAAGAGGCAGACCTACCGGAGCCAAAGATCGAAAAGTCTTCAGACGTGATCGTGAAAATTGGTGCTGCGGGTGTTTGTCGGACTGATTTGCACATCATCGAAGGTGTATGGAGACATATTCAGGATCCAGACAATACACTTCTTCCGTGTGTCATGGGGCATGAAAATGCGGGCTGGATCGAAGAAGTTGGTTCTGACGTCAAAAACTTCAAAGTTGGTGACCCGGTAATCCTCCACCCCCTAATTTCCGGCACCGATGGCACGTGTTTGTCCTGTCGCCGTGGACATGACATGCAGGCGGAAGATGGCGCATTCCCCGGTCTGAACATCAAAGAAGGCGGCTACGCTGAATACCTTAAAACCAGCGTGCGCAACCTGATCAAGCTGCCATCCGTTCTGGCGCCGAAAGACGTTGCGCCGTTCTCTGATGCCGGTTTGACCGCCTACCGCGTGGTCAAGAAAGCAACCCGCCACCTGCTGCCGGGTCAGGCTTGCGTCATCATCGGCGCGGGCGGTCTGGGGCATATTGCGATCCAGTGTCTGAAGGCCATGTGCGCAGCAGACATCATCGTGGTGGAAAAATCGATCAACGCGCTGACGCACGCCATGGACTTGGGTGCAGACCACGGCGTCCTGATCGATGGCAACGAATTGGAAGCCGTTCAGGAATTGACCGGCGGAACTGGCGCTGAGGCCGTCATCGACTTCGTGGGCGAGCATGGCTCGACCAACATGGGTCTGAACATGACCGCTGACGCCGGCTATTATTACATCGTTGGATACGGTGAAGAGATCAAGATTCTCGCAGTCGACATGGTGATTTCTGAAAAGAACATCGTCGGCAACTTGGTGGGAACTTGGGCAGAGCTCTATGAGTTAATGGAGTTGGCCAATAGAGGGCGCGTGAAGCTCTCCATGACCGAATACAAACTCTCGGAAGCAAATAAAGCCCTGCACGACCTCAACGACGGCAACGTCAAAGGTCGAGCCGTTTTGGTGCCTTAAGCCCAAAACACTTTCTCTTTTTATTGGGAGGTAAAAATGAAGAGATTAACCCTAGCCGTTACCAGCATGCTGGTCGGTGTAGCTGCCGCTGGTGTTGCTGCTGGCGACAAGTGGAGCGATCAGTTCCCACACATTAAAAACACGGGCGACATCCCAGGTGAGTGTTCGTACGAGTCCATGTCACAAAAGGACTACAGCGGCCGGACCCTGACCATTAACACGCACGCTGTGCCTGTGATGGGTGAGCCAACCGCACTCCACGCTGAGCAGTTCGCTGCTCTGACCGGTGCAAAGGTGAACGTGATCCACACGCCTGCGGGTGATCTGTACTCCAAGGCAATGATCCCCTTCCAGGCGGGTCAGGCACCATACGACATCGTATTTGGCTTCTCGAACTTCATCCGTGACTGGATGGCGTACCTTGAGCCAGTGCCCGAGTACTACGTGAACATGCGCCAGATGCAGGACGTGACCAAGTCCCACATCGACGTAGCGTCCTGGGACGGCACCATGATGCAGTTCCCGATTGATGGTGACCGTCATTACCTGAAGTACCGTAAGGACGTGATCGACAATCCTGAGTACCAGGCGAAGTACAAGGCCGATACTGGCAATGAACTTCGTGTTCCACAGACGTGGAAAGAGTACGCGGAAATGGCCGAATACTTTAACGGCTGGGACTGGGATGGTGACGGGGAGATGGAATACGGATCTGCTGAAGTCATGAAGAAAGACGACCTGATGTACGCGGCATTCTTCAGCCGTTCGGTTGCTTACGCCAAGAACCCAACCACACCAGGCGGCTTCTTCTTCGACCTCGAAACCATGACCCCGCTGATCAACAGCCCGGGCTTCGTAGAAGCACTGACTGACTGGGTTGAGGCTGTAAACTACGTGCCACCAGGTGGCATCAACTTCGGTCTTGGTGACGAAATTAACTCCTTCGGTGGCGGACAGGCTCTGTTCAGCTTCTCTTGGGACGATGCTTTCGTGGCTGCAATGGAAGACGGCAGCGACATCAAGAACAAGGTCGGTGTTGCACCACTGCCCGGTGCTGATCGTGTGTGGAACCGGGTTTCCGGCTCCTGGGACGAAAACTACAACCAGGCACCGTACATCGTATGGGGTTGGGCTGCTGCTGTAGCCAAGAAGTCCAAGAACCACGACGTTGCGTTCGACTACCTGTGCTTCTTCTCTAACGATGCGAACCACCAGGCAGACATCG
Source organism: Alphaproteobacteria bacterium (assembly GCA_049437045.1). GTDB lineage: Bacteria > Pseudomonadota > Alphaproteobacteria > UBA7985 > UBA7985 > UBA7985. The sequence continues at coordinate 4,159 of JBMTIF010000154.1, forward strand.
CGATTGGCCGCTTCGGTGTGAACCCGTTCAAGAAGTCTGACTTCGTGCCAGACATCTACGTTGAGCGTCAGGGCTGGGACCGTGAGATTGCAGAAGAGTACACCCAAACCCTTCTGGACATGGAAGAAAAGAGCACCAACCGTGTGTTCCCACTGCGTGTTCCAGGCGTGTTTGAGTTCACCAGCGCAGTCGCTACCGGTACCTCTAAGGCACTGGCCGGTCAGCTCTCCCCACAGGAAGCACTCGACGAAGTGGCTGCTGAATGGGAAGCTATCCTTGAACGTGTCGGTAAAGACAACGTTCGCGAGGCATACGCCGTTGGCGTAGCATTGGAAGACAACCTCCGTTGATTTCCTGACCCTAATGATGGCCGCCGTCCCAAGAGGCGGCCATCACCTTCTTCTTTCGGAGGCTAAAAATGCGCTACGGGCATAAATACGTCTTTCTGTTGCCTGGCTTGCTGGTTCTGATCGCTATCCTGATCTTTCCGGTGCTTTTCACCATCCGCCTTAGTCTGTCTGGCTGGAACAGCTACAACCCGTCTCTCGACTTCGTTGGGATCAAGAACTACGTCCGTTTGTTCACCAACGATCCGCGCTTCTGGGAGGCATTTTTCCGGCTCTCGTTCTTCTCACTGACGACAGTCTTTCTGCAATACATCCTCGGCTTTGGCCTTGCGCTGCTGGTCTGGAAGGATGTTCTGTTCAAGCGGTTCTTCCGCGTTCTGTTTCTTATTCCGATGATGACAACACCGGTGATCATGACGGTGATCTGGAAGACAGTCTTCCATGAATCACTCGGTCCCGTGAACGACTTCATGTCCATGTTCGGCCTGACTCCGCTTTGGCTGAGTGATCCGATGCTGTCGAAAATCACGGTCATCATCGTTGAAGTTTGGCAGTGGACGCCTTTCATGTTCCTGCTGCTGCTCGCTGGCTTGCTCTCCTTGCCCAAGGAAGCGTTCCTTGCGGCGTCCATTGATGGCGCAGGTCCGATCCGGAAATTCATTTACGTGACTTTCCCACTGATGGCACCGATCTCCATTGGCGCGATCATCATTCGACTGATCGAAGCATCAAAGATCATGGACACCATTTACGTGCTGACCTCTGGCGGGCCTGGCACGTCCACGGAAACAACCAGTTTCTATATCTTTATCAAAGGCTTACGTGAGTTCCAGATGGGATACTCTGCGGCCATGTCCTTCACCTATCTGATCGTGATGATCTTGAGCCTGACGGTCATCGTCAATGTTCTGGTTCGCCTGTTCATTGGGAGGAACAACTGATGCGCTCGCTTTACACGACCCTGAAATACCTCGCTATCGCGCTGTGGACTGCCTTTGTGGTTGGCCCCTTCCTTTGGGCGTTGAGCACGTCATTCAAAGACTTCTCTTCGGTCACTTCGGGAGCAAAATACATCCCATGGATGCAATTTGAGCCGACGTTGGAGGGCTGGAAGGTCCTGTGGCGCACCCCGGCTCGCGGTGGTGTCGACATTGTTGAACCATTCATGAACAGCATCATGGTAACCACGCTGGCCAGCCTGATTTCCATCATTCTGGGCACCCTCGCCGCCTACGCGTTGTCCCGCTACACCTTCAAATTTGGCTTTGTGAAGAACAACGACATCACCTTCTTCTTCATCTCCCAGCGGATCATGCCGCCGGTGGTGCTGTCGATCCCGTTCTTCATCATGCTCAGCACTTTTGGCCTGCTGGATACGATCTTCGGATTGATCATGGTCTACATCGTGCTGCTGATGCCGATTGCCGTCTGGATCATGGTGG